>NZ_CP146069.1:2115708-2273529 GCF_037023735.1 Roseovarius sp. S88
TTTCATGTCAGCTCCCTCATCAAGGCCAAGGTCATGCATTTCAGTCTCCCGAGACCGCGGCTCCCACGCGCACCGGATATACCTGCCGCAAGGGAATGTCACTACACAATCAACCTGCATTGATGTGTAATCATTGAAATAATAGGGTGCGCGCGAATTTACAGCAGTTTGTCATCACAAAAAGGCCAAGACACGACATGAAGTTCACAGGAACAGATGCCTATATCGCCACCGACGACCTCACAGTGGCGGTCAATGCGGCGGTGACCCTTGAACGCCCTCTGCTTGTTAAGGGCGAGCCGGGAACGGGTAAAACTGAGCTCGCGCGGCAGGTGGCCGAGGCCCTTGGGCTCTCTATGCTGGAGTGGAATATCAAATCCACCACCAAGGCGCAGCAAGGGCTTTACGAATACGATGCCGTGTCCCGTCTGCGCGACAGCCAACTGGGTGAAGAGCGCGTGCATGACGTGAAGAACTACATCAAAAAGGGCAAGCTCTGGCAGGCTTTTGAGGCGGACGAAAAGATTGTTTTGCTGATTGATGAAATCGACAAGGCCGATATCGAGTTTCCCAATGACCTTTTGCAGGAACTCGACCGGATGGAATTTCACGTCTACGAGACAGGCGAGACCATTCAGGCACGCCAACGTCCGATTGTGATCATCACCTCAAACAATGAAAAAGAACTGCCAGATGCCTTTCTGCGCAGGTGTTTCTTTCACTACATCCGGTTTCCTGACCCTGAAACGATGAAGCAAATCGTCGAGGTGCATCACCCAGGCATCAAGGACAAGCTTCTGACCGAGGCGCTGACACAGTTCTACGAGATTCGCGAACAATCCGGATTGAAGAAAAAGCCGTCCACGTCAGAGGTTCTGGATTGGCTGAAGCTCATTCTGGCCGAAGATCTGACAGCAGAAGACCTCAAACGCGATGGCGCGGATGCGTTGCCGAAACTACATGGCGCATTGCTAAAAAATGAGCAGGATGTGCATCTGTTTGAGCGGTTGGCCTTTATGGCGCGGCGTCAACAGCGCTGAGCAAACGGCTGAAAAATAAGGAACTGTCTAGACAGAACCGGTCCTGTCGCTAACATAACCCTGTTCTGCGGCACAGCTGCTCTCGGCTGCGGACATGATATGAGACCTGACGACGGCCCAAGCCGGGAGAAGATATGACGTGTTTGACGATGTGCGCCAGCGCCACATTTGGCGGTGTGATGTCCGAACTGAACCACATTTATACCTTCATTGCTCCCAAGAACGGGCCGAAACAATCTGCAGTCTGGTCGGATATTGTTGGCGGTACGGTGCCTAATACCGTGCTGACCGATTCTCTGGGATTCGGGCGTTTTGGAGCTTGGATCGCTCGTGATCAAAAGCAGTGAGGGTGTGATGCGCCGTTTTATTTTGCCACTTTGTCTTGCCTTGGGCGCGTGTGCCGGAGCGCCGGTTCAAGAAACACCCTCCCGTGCGGCCACACCGGAAACGTCGTCCCTGCCCGCGATGAAGACGTTTGCCGTGGCGCGCCCAACCGCGCCGCAAAGGTCGAACCGGGACATCGCCCGCGATTTTCTAGATTTGGCATTTCAGTTGGAGTCGGGACGCCAACTTGAGGTGCTGTCACGATTTGAGGGGCCAATCTCGATCCGCGTGACCGGAAACCCTCCCCCTACACTGATTCCGGATCTCAATCGTCTCGTAAAGCGCCTGCGCAATGAGGCTGGTATCGACATTGCCCGTGTGCGCTCGGAAAGTTCAAACATCACCATTGAGGCCGTCTCACGTGCCGAAATTCGGCGGCATCTGCCAAAAGCGGCCTGTTTTGTGGTGCCCAATATCGACCGTTTGTCGCAATACCGCGCCGCGCGCAACAGCCGAGCAACCAATTGGAGCCTGTTGCGCACACGTGAAAAGCTGGCGATCTTCCTGCCCAATGATGCCTCCCCCCAGGAGGTGCGTGATTGCCTGCACGAAGAGCTGGCCCAAGCCCTTGGACCGCTGAATGATCTTTACCGCCTGCCCGACAGTGTCTTTAATGACGACAATGTGCACACGGTTCTGACCGGGTTTGACATGCTGATCCTGCGCGCGTTTTACGACGCCGACCTGCAGTCAGGTATGACCCGGGCACAGGTGGCGGCAAAGCTTCCAGGCATCCTGGCACGTCTCAACCCGCGCGGTGAACGGCTGGCATCAAACCCTGCCCCGTCTACACCACGGGTCTGGATCAACGCTATTCAAACCGCTCTCGGACCCGGTGCGCGCCATGCGCAACGCCTTGGCGCTGCCACCACGGCCCTGCGGACCGCCCAATCAGAAGGCTGGACGGACCATCGTCGTGCCTTTTCGCACTATGCCATGGGGCGATTGACGCAAACCACCGACCCGGACACGGCATTGCAGCACTTCCGGCTGGCCGATCAATTCTACCGCCGCACGCCCGGGGCCGATCTGCACCGTGCCTATACCGCGTCTCAACTGGCTGCGCATGCGATCAATCAGGGCAATGGACCAAGGGCGCTGGCCATTCTGGGACCGAATCTCGGCATTGCCGAGCGGTTTGAAAATGCCGCTCTGCTCTCAACCCTCATGCTCTTACGCGGCGAAGCGCTTGATCTGGTGGGGCGCAAGGGTGAGGCCGACCGTATCCGGGTGGACAGCATTGGCTGGGCACGTTACGGGTTTGGCGCGGATTGGGCGGTGCGCGCAAAACTGCGCGAAATCTCTGCGCTCAACCCGGCAAGAGGACGCAGCGGCGGGTAAAATATGATCGTCATTCTGGGGGCAGTTCTGGGCGCGGCGTTGGGCGCTTTTGTGGCCTATCGGCGCAAGGGCAAACTGGCCGACATTCTGCAATACGCCTTTGTCTATTGTCTGATCTTCACCCTCGCGGGCCTTTTTGCGACTTTGATCATTCACCGCATGTCCGTATAAAGGCTCATGTTTCTTCCCTTCTTCGACAATCTGCGCAACGCGGGACTTCCGGTATCCTTGCGCGAATACCTGACCTTTCTGGAGGCGATGGGCGAAGGACTTGTGACCTACGATATCGAAGGGTTCTACTACCTCGCTCGCACCGCCATGGTCAAAGACGAGCGGATGATTGATCGCTTCGACCGCGCCTTTGCCGCCAGTTTTGAAGGGCTGGAGGCGATCAGCGCGGCGGATGTGATGAATGCCGTGGAAATCCCTGCAGAGTGGCTGGAAAAACTCGCTGAAAAGCACCTTACGCCCGAAGAGCGGGCCGAGATCGAAGCCCTTGGCGGATTCGACAAGCTGATGGAGACTCTCAAGGAACGGCTGAAGGAACAGCAAGGCCGCCATCAGGGGGGCAATAAATGGATTGGCACGGCCGGCACGTCGCCCTTTGGCGCTTATGGCTATAATCCTGAAGGTGTGCGCATTGGCCAGAAAGAAAGCCGTCATCAGCGTGCGGTGAAGATCTGGGACAAACGTGAGTTTCGCAATTTTGACGATACGGTTGAGCTTGGGACGCGCAACATCAAAGTGGCGCTCAAGCGCCTGCGCCGCTGGGCTCGGGATGGCGCCGAGGATGAGCTAGACCTTGATGGCACGATCCGGGCCACGGCAGAGCATGGGTATCTCGACGTCAAAACCCGGCCCGAGCGGCGCAACGCGGTCAAGGTCATCCTGTTTCTCGATGTGGGCGGCTCAATGGATCCGCATATCAAACTGGTGGAAGAACTTTTTTCCGCCGCGCGCGCCGAATTCAAGCATCTGGAATATTATTATTTCCACAACTGCCTCTATGAGGGCGTCTGGCGCGAAAACCGCCGTCGCTGGGACGCGCAGACACCGACCGATGAGGTGCTGCGGACTTACGGGTCTGACTATAAATGCATCTTTGTGGGGGACGCCTCGATGTCCCCTTATGAGATTGCCTATCCGGGCGGCGCCAATGAGCATTGGAATGCCGAAGCCGGACAGGTCTGGCTGGAGCGCGCCCGGCAGCAATGGCCCGATCATCTGTGGATCAATCCTGTCCCTGAAGCTTACTGGGGATATACGCACTCCATCGGCATGATCCGTGAGATTTTTGAAGACCGCATGGTGCCGATGACATTGCAAGGGATCGAGCGTGGCATGAAAGAGCTGGGGCGGTAAATCAGTTGAGTGGCTGCGCCACGCAGGTTTTGGTTTTGGGGTATTTTCGCCAAGAAAGAAGCAGGTGGTGGACAAAGCGATTGCCGCGTGACACTTCACCCTCATGAGCACGCGCAAGATCATCATTGATACCGATCCAGGCCAGGACGATGCGGTGGCGATCCTTCTGGCTTTGGCCAGTCCGGAAGAGATTGAGCTTTTGGGGATCACCTGCGTGGCAGGAAATGTTCCACTCGATCTGACAACACGGAATGCGCGGATGGTCTGTGAATTGGCGGGCCGGGGCGATGTGAAAGTGTTTGCGGGCTGTGACCGGCCATTGGGCCGGGATCTTGTCACCGCCGAGCATGTGCATGGCAAGACCGGATTGGACGGCCCGACCCTGCCAGAGCCGCAGATGACGTTGCAGGATGGACATGCGGTGGAGTTCCTGATCGAGACCTTGCGTACGGAGCCCACCGGTACGGTCACGCTTGTACCGATCGGTCCGCTGACCAATATTGCGACGGCATTCAAGACCGCGCCGGACGTCATTGAAAAGGTGCAAGAAATCGTCCTTATGGGTGGCGCCTATTTTGCCGTGGGCAATGTCACACCCGCCGCAGAGTTCAATATCTACGTGGACCCGCAAGCCGCCGAGGTGGTGTTCACCTCTGGTGTTGCTTTGACCGTAATGCCGCTGGATGTCACGCATCAGGTGCTTGTCACGCAAGAGCGCAACGCAGCCATCCGCGCACTTGGTACTCCTGTGGCCGAAGCCGTCGCGCAGATGACTGAGTTCTTTGAGCGCTATGATCGAGAGAAATACGGTTCCGAAGGTGCGCCTTTGCACGATCCCTGCACCATTGCCTATCTTATCCGGCCTGACCTTTTTGCCGGACGGCATGTGAACGTTGAAATTGAAACCACGTCTGAATTAACCCTCGGCATGACTGTTGCGGATTGGTGGGGTGTCACGGATCGTGCCCCCAATGCCCAGTTCATGGGGTCTGTAAATGCAGATGGGTTCTTTTCCCTCTTAACCGAAAGGTTGGCCCGGCTATGACACGTCTGACACTGGCAAAAATGGAAGATCTGGACCGTGTTCTGCCTCTTGTGGCCGCGTTCCACGAAGAAGAAGGTGTGGAACAGGACGAGGCCACGCGGCGCGCGGCCCTCGTTCCGTTGCTAGAAGGCTCGCCGCATGGCTGCGTTTATCTGGCCGGACCAACGCGCGCGCCCATTGGCTATGTGATTGTCACCTTCGGCTGGTCCGTGGAATTCGGCGGCCTCGATGGATTTCTCGATGAGATTTACATCCGTCCCGGTGTGCGCGGACGTGGGATCGGGTCTGAAATTCTGATCTCCTTGCCCAAGACGCTGGCGGCGGCAGGCATGAAAGCCATTCATCTTGAGGTGAATAAGGACAACGCGCAGGCCCGCAGCGTGTATGAAAAGATGCATTTCTCGCCTAGAGAGAAGTACATGCTGATGACGCGTAAACTCTAGCTTTCATTTGAAAAACCCCTAGATTGCTGGCCATGAGCCTGCACATACCTTTCGACAATTCCTATGCCCGGCTGCCGTCGCGCTTTTACACGCGTCAAAGCCCGGTGCCGGTGCGCGAACCGGAATTGGTTGCGTTCAACGACGGCTTGGCCAAAGAGCTTGGTATGCGCACCGGGTCCGAAGTGGAGCGCGCGCTGGTGTTTTCGGGCAATCGCGTGCCAGACGGCGCTGAGCCGCTGGCGCAGGTCTATGCCGGGCATCAGTTTGGCGGGTTTTCTCCGCAATTGGGCGATGGGCGTGCCAACCTTTTGGGTGAGGCGGTTGTCGGAGATCAGCGTTACGATATTCAGCTCAAGGGCTCTGGTCCCACGCCGTACTCCCGGATGGGAGATGGGCGCGCCTGGCTTGGGCCAGTGCTGCGCGAATATGTGGTGAGCGAGGCGATGCATGCCATGGGCATCCCCACAAGCCGCGCCTTGGCCGCAACCTTGACAGGCGAGCAGGTCTATCGCGAAACGGGTGCCCTGCCCGGCGCGATCCTGACGCGTGTGGCCGCGAGCCATATCCGAGTGGGCACGTTTCAATACTTCGCCGCGCGCCGCGACCTGCCAGCACTAGAAGCGCTTTTTGCATATGTGGTTGAGCGACACTATCCTGGCATCGAAAGCCCCGAAGCGTTGCTTGACGCCGTCATTGACCGGCAGGCTAAGCTCATTGCGCAATGGATGTCTGTGGGCTTCATTCATGGGGTGATGAACACCGATAACACCACACTATCAGGCGAAACCATCGACTATGGGCCTTGCGCGTTTCTCGACATTTATCATCCCGACACAGTGTTCAGTTCGATTGATACGCATGGGCGGTACGCTTACTCCAATCAGCCAAACGTAATCGTCTGGAACATGGCCCAACTGGCCACGTCCCTGGTGCCTCTCATGCCGGATCAGGACAAAGCGGTAGAAGTGTTCACACGGTCCGTGCATGCCATGCCAGACCTAATTCAGGCCGCGTGGCTTAGGCGTTTCGGACGCAAGATCGGGCTGGCCCAGCTGTCTAAGACTGATGAGGCGTTGGTCACTGAGCTCTTACAAATCATGGCCGACGGACGCGCCGATTTCACCAACACGTTCCGCGCCTTGAGCGATGGTAGAGCGCGCGATCAGTTCCTTGACCCGAACATCTTTGACGCCTGGGAAACAGGCTGGCGAACGCGAATTGAACAAGAAGAAGACCCCATATCCGTGATGCGCAGCGCCAATCCGGCCTATATTCCGCGCAATCACCGCATCGAGCAGATGATCCAGGCCGCTGTGGCCGGGGATTTTGCCCCGTTTGAGAGATTGAACACCGTGCTGTCCAAGCCGTTTGAGGGCCAGGAAGGCGCAACTGACCTGACATATCCGCCCGAACCGTCAGAGGTGGTGCAGCAAACTTTCTGCGGGACCTAAGAATTTGCGATGTGCCCCCGCCTAATGTCTGGATTCCTGACGCGATAGCGGATATCCAACGATCCCGACAGAGCGGTGGCAGAGCATATGACCGACACAATTATCGACCGTTGCGAAACCAAAGGTCTGCGTATGACAGACCAGCGGCGCACCATTGCCAGCGTTTTGGAAGAATCTGACGATCATCCTGATGTGGAAGAGCTTTACGCCCGGGCGAGCGGACGGGACCCCAACATCTCTATCGCTACAGTCTATCGAACCGTGAAGTTGTTTGAAGAGGCAGGCATTCTCGACAAGCTGGAATTTGGCGATGGCCGCGCGCGCTATGAGGATGCCGAGCGCGATCATCACGACCACCTTATTGACCTGAATTCCGGTGAAGTCATTGAATTTGTCGATCCTGAGATCGAACAACTTCAGGAAAAAATCGCGAAGAAGCTGGGCTATCGCCTCAAGGGGCATAAGCTTGAGCTATACGGTGTGCCGATCTCAAAAGGGTAAAGTGCTCTTGTGATCCGCAAGCAGGCCGCATAAGGCGGACTCAATCGCTTTTCCGAGGCACCGATGGACAATCTGCGCGGCATCATTTTCGTGATCGTGGCCATGGCTGGCTTCACGATTGAGGACATGTTCATCAAGCAACTGTCCGCGACGCTTCCGGTTGGGCAAATTCTGATTGTGCTCGGGATCGGTAGCGGCGCGATTTTTGCGACTTTGTCCTTGCTTAAGGGTGAGTCGCTCATACGCCGGCAGATCTGGCAGCCGATGTTTCTGTGGCGCGCCCTGAGCGAGGCGATTGCCGCGATTTGCTTTGCCACAGCGCTGTCTTTGGTGGACATTTCGGTCGTCGCTTCCGTGTTTCAGGCCACACCTCTGGTTATCACCATGGGGGCCGCGCTTTTCCTGGGCGAAAAGGTCGGGTGGCGGCGGTGGAGTGCGATTTTCATCGGGTTTATCGGCGTCTTGATGATTATCCGCCCCGGACTGGACGGGTTTGACCCCAATGCTCTGCTGGTGCTCGGGTCGGTTCTGTTCGTCACGGTGCGCGACCTGATCACGCGAAAAATCGCGGCTGACATTTCGTCGACTGTTATTTCTTTTCAGGGGTTTGCAGCTCTGATCCCGGCGGGGATCATTCTGCTTTGGATGACCGGTGAACACGCGCAAAGCACAGGGAGCACAGAGCTTTGGATGCTTTTGGGCGGGGTGATCTTTGGGGCGATTGGATATTACGGCATTGTCCAGGGCATGCGCCTTGGGGATGCCGCGGTGGTGACGCCCTTCCGGTACACGCGGCTTCTCTTTTCGCTGTTGGTCGGCATTATCGTGTTTCAGGAAACACCAGATGCGCTCACCCTCATCGGGGCAGCGCTGATCATCTCGACCGGCCTCTTCACCTTTCTGCGCGAGAGACAGCTGGCCAAGGCCAAACTGGCCTAAGACCCTACCCACGCGCGGTTGCATTCCAGCGCAGACTTGGTATTTCAGCGCCAAAGTTTGATTGATTTGGAGCGGCCCCATGAGCCTGATTTACGATGTCCACGCCCGTGAAATTCTCGACAGCCGGGGCAACCCGACGGTGGAAGTCGACGTCATCCTCGAAGATGGCACCATGGGCCGGGCCGCTGTGCCCTCTGGGGCATCCACAGGCGCGCATGAGGCGGTGGAAAAGCGAGACGGTGACAAGACACGCTACATGGGTAAAGGCGTGCTGGAGGCCGTGGCCGCGGTCAACGGAGAGATCTCCGAGGCTTTGGCCGGGTTTGATGCCACCGAGCAGGTGGCGATTGACGAGACCATGATCGAGCTCGACGGCACGCCCAACAAAGGACGTCTTGGGGCTAACGCGGTCCTGGGCGTGAGCCTCGCCGTGGCCAAGGCGGCCGCTGATTTCACCATGCAGCCGCTTTTCCGCTATGTCGGCGGCACTTCGGCGCGCACCCTGCCCGTTCCGATGATGAACATCATCAATGGCGGCGAACATGCCGACAACGCCATCGATATTCAGGAATTCATGATCATGCCGGTCAGCGCCGGCAATATCCGCGACGCCGTACGGATGGGGGCCGAGGTCTTTCACACGCTGAAAAAGGAACTTTCAGCGGCGGGGCTCTCCACTGGAATCGGCGACGAGGGTGGCTTTGCCCCTAACATCGCCTCGACCCGCGATGCGCTCGATTTCATTCTGAAGTCCATCGACAAAGCGGGTTACAAAGCCGGTGAAGACATCTACCTGGCGCTGGATTGCGCGGCGACAGAATACTTCAAGGGTGGAAAATACGTTTTTGAAGGAGAAGGAAAATCCCTATCTTCGGAAGAAAACGCAGAGTACCTCGCCGCGCTGGTTGCGGATTACCCCATCATCTCGATTGAGGATGGCATGTCCGAAGATGACTGGGACGGATGGAAGGCTCTGACCGACAAAATCGGCGACAAGGTGCAGCTTGTGGGCGACGATCTTTTTGTCACAAACCCCGCACGTCTGGCGGATGGGATTTCGCGTGGCGTGGCCAACTCAATGCTGGTCAAGGTTAACCAGATCGGCAGCCTGACGGAGACACTCAAGGCCGTCGATATGGCACACCGCGCACGCTATACCAATGTCATGTCGCACCGCTCGGGCGAGACCGAAGATGCCACCATCGCCGACCTTGCCGTGGCGACAAATTGCGGTCAGATCAAAACCGGCAGCCTCGCGCGCTCGGACCGCTTGGCGAAGTACAATCAGCTGATCCGCATTGAAGAAGCGTTGGGCGACACTGCGGTTTATTCCGGACGCTCGATCCTGCGGGGCTAGGTGACTGCCGACGAGATCATCTCAGCGCTCAACCTAGCGCCGCATCCCGAGGGTGGGTTCTTTCGCGAAACCTGGCGGGCGGAAGGATCCGGACGTGCGTCTGGCACGGCGATCTACTTTCTGCTGCGCGGTCAGGATGACAACCGCTGGCACAAGGTGGATACGGCTGAGATCTGGCATTTCTACGCTGGCGCGCCGCTCGTGTTGTCAATGTCAGATACAGAGGCAGGCCCGGCAAGAGATCATGTACTGGGTTCTGATTTTAGCAAAGGTGAACAACCGCAATTGATTGTTCCGCCAGGATATTGGCAAATGTCACGGTCTACGGGCAGCTACACATTAGTCGGCTGCACGGTCTCACCCGGATTCGAGTTTGAGCACTTTGCCCTTGCACCCGAAGGGTTTGATATCCCACGCTAATTCAGGCCCGCAGACTTCAGAAAAGCAACCAGATTCCGCGTTGATCCATCCTTGTCGTCAACCCCTGCCTCACCTGTCAGAATCGGCTCCATCTCTTTGGCCAGCACCTTGCCAAGCTCAACCCCCCACTGATCATAAGAGTTGATGCCCAAAATCACACCCTCGACAAAGACGCGATGCTCATAAAGCGCGATGATCTGGCCCAGCCGGTAAGGCGTGAGCTGATCATAAACCAGCGTCGTCGAAGGGCGGTTGCCCGGAAAGACGCGGTGCGCGGCCTGTCGCTCCAACTCAGCGCCTTCAAAGCCAGCATCGCTCATCAGGGCACGCGCTGTGTCCATGTCACGCCCGAGCATCAAAGCCTCGGATTGTGCCAGGCAATTGGCGACCAAAAGCCGATGGTGGTGCGCCAATTCCGGTTCATGCCCCCTGGCCGCCACCATTAACTCACACGGCACAACCTGCGTGCCCTGATGGATCAGCTGATAAAACGCATGCTGCCCGTTGGTGCCCGGCTCACCCCAGACCACAGGACCAGAGCCGCCTTCAACCGGGGCGCCCTCCATCGTCACGCCCTTGCCGTTGCTCTCCATTTCCAATTGCTGGAAATAGGCGGCCAGACGTGACAGGCGTTGATCATAGGGCAAGACCGCCCTGGTAGGATAGCCGCACACCTGATGATGCCAGAGCCCGACAAGGGCTAGCATTACGGGCATATTCACAGCCAAATCCGCGTGACAAAAATGCGCATCCATAGCCGCGCCACCGGCAAGGAAGTCCTCAAACCGCTCCGGACCAATGGCCAGCATAAGCGGCAATCCAATCGGCCCCCACATCGAATAGCGCCCGCCCACCCAATCTTCAAACCCAAAGACACGCGATGGGTCGATCCCAAATGCCGCAGTCTTGTCCTCGGCGGTGGAGACGGCAACAAACTGCGCGCCTGGTTCTTCTACAGCCTGCGCCATCCACTGACGCGCAGTTTCGGCATTGGTCATAGTTTCAATCGTGGTGAAGGTCTTGGAGGCGATGATCACCAATGTTGTTTTGGGATCAAGTCCTTGCAGGCAATCATGAATGTCCGCGCCATCGACATTTGAGACAAAATGACACCGCGGTCCATCGTGATAAGGTGCCAATGCCAATGTCCCCATCTCGGGCCCAAGATGCGAGCCACCAATGCCGATATTGACCACGTCGGTGATCGGCCCGCCCGCCCCCTCAAAGCGCCCTGCTCGCACATCTTCCGCGAAAGAGGCCATACGTGCCCGCACCGCGCGCAGCTCCGGCAAAACATCCACACCATCAACATGGACCACAACATCCTCTGGCGCACGCAACGCGATATGCAGCACAGACCGCCCTTCGGTTTCATTGATGGCGGCCCCGCCAAACATCTCAGCGCGTTTTTTCGCCACACCCTGTGTCTCTGCCAGAGCCAACAGAGCATCACGCGCAGCGTCAGTCATGGAGGTTTTTGCATAGTCAAACCGCATCCCATCCGCTTCGATGACAAAACGGTTGGCACGGTCCGGCTCAGCCAGAAGCTCCACGATTTTTGCGCCGGTGCGCTGCTTTAGCTCATCCCACATGACCCGCTCTGCCTTGCTTCTTTCTTGTCAAAAATACCCAAACCCTACGGCGCCCAATGCACCATCGTATCATCCAAAATCGCGGCCACCGGAGCTTGCTCTGCCCCCTGCCCGCGCGCACGATCCAGAGCGGCGCGCTTGGCCTCTCCTGTGATCAGCAGGTGCTTGGAAATCGCCCCGTTCATCACCCGCGCCGAGAGGCTGACGCGGATATCTTCAACATGCGACGACCGGATCGGCACCAGCACAGGCGCGTCATCGGCCAGAGCCGCGTCCAATCCATCCGCACCAGGGAAAAGCGATGCAGTGTGCATATCCGCGCCCATACCCAGCACAAGGATCGAGATGGGCAGAGCTTCGGCAATGCAGACCTCCAGTTCAGCCAGCACCTTTTCCGGCTCTTCGGCTTTCGCATAAAGTGGCAGATACCGTGCCTTCGCTGCCCGTCCCACCAACAGGCGCTCGCGCACCAGCTTGGTGTTGGACCGCACATGCACCTCCGGCACCCAGCGTTCATCGCTGAGCATCACATCTACCCGGGACCAATCCAGATCGACACCACAGAGAACGTCGAACATCGGCGCCGGTGTTTTGCCCCCCGGCACCGTCAAAAGAACGCGGCCTTCACGGTCAAGCGCGGCGGTCAGTTCCCCGGCCAATGTGTTGGCCACATCAATGGCCAGCATTTCGTAGTCAGGGTATTCCAAAAGCTTCATGCCTTGATCTCCCGCCAGCGGCGTCCATCGCGGTGCATCAACATCAGCGCATCATCGGGGCCTGAACTACCCGACGCATAGGGCAGCGGTGCCTCGCCGCGCTCTTGCCATCCGGCAATGATCGGATCAGTCCAGGCCCAAGCGGCCTCGACCTCGTCGCCACGCATAAAGAGGGTCTGGTTGCCGCGGATGACATCCATGATCAGCCGCTCATAAGCGTCTGGAAAATCGGCCTCTTCAGGGCCGAGAGCCTCAGCAAAGGTCATGTCGAGCGGGACATCCACAAGCCGCATCCCGCCGGGACCGGGCTCTTTGATCGTGACACCAAGCTCAATCCCTTCATTGGGTTGCAGTTTGATGGTCAGAATGTTGCGATGCACGCCCGCCTCGACATCAAAGATCGAATGCGGCGCGTCTTTGAACACCACGGCAATCTCACTGGCCCGTTCCCGCAGACGTTTGCCCGTGCGGAGGTAGAACGGCGTCCCGGCCCACCGCCAGTTGCTGATATGCGCGCGCATGGCGACAAAGCTTTCCGTGGTGCTGTCAGGATTGCCAACTTGCTCGCGAAATCCGGCCTGATCATGCGCGGCCTCGTATTGACCCCGCACAACATCATCAGGTGCCACCTCGTCCAAGGCGCGAATGACCTTCAGCTTTTCATCCCGCACGGCGTCCGGGTTGAACTTGGCCGGCGGCTCCATGGCGATAAGGCACAAAAGCTGCATCAGATGATTTTGCAGCATGTCGCGCATCGCGCCAGAGCGGTCATAGTATTCGCCACGTCCGCCAACACCGACCTCTTCGGCCACAGTGAGCTGAATGTGATCGATATATTGGCTGTTCCAAAGCGGCTCAAAGAGCATGTTGCCGAACCGGATGGCCATCAGGTTCTGAACCGTTTCTTTGCCTAAATAATGGTCAATGCGATAAATCTGATGTTCGTCGAAGTACTTCGCGATGATCTGGTTCAGCTCTTGCGCCGAGGCCAGATCATGGCCAAACGGTTTTTCCACGACAATGCGGCATCCGGGGCAGTCGAGCTTATGTTTGTGAAGCCGTTCCGCCAGATCGTCAAAAAGGCTGGGCCCCACCGAGAAATAGTAGGCCCGGATCACGTCATCCCGCACAGCTTTGGTCAGGTCTGACCAACCTTGGGTTCCCTTGGCATCGACAACAACATAATCAAGAAGCTCCAGGAAGCCTTTGAGATGTTTGGCGTTCTTGGCACCACCGGGTTCAAATTCCCTGACCGCATCCTTTGCAAAATCACGATAGCTTTGCGTATTGAGATCGGTGCGCGCGGCACCAATGATGCGCGACTCCGCCCCCATCTGCCCCGCACAAAACCGGCGAAACAGGCCAGGCAATATTTTGCGCCGGGCCAGATCCCCGGTGCCACCAAAAATCACCAGGTCGAAGGGATCAACCGGAATGACTCTTGAAACCATGTGGTCCTCCTGCCAAAAGCCTACGCGGCGATCACGAAGGTGTCACCTCCCGAGGCTCGACTTTTGTGGCAAGACATCCACGTTGGGCAAGAATTGTAAACGAGATTCGGAAGATAATCTTATGAAAGACGTGACAGAGCTGACCGCCAATGCCGGTAAGTTTGAAGATCCCGCGGTCACTGCCGATGGTCAGCCGCGCGCGACGGTGGCTTTGTCGAACCCGCAAACGCTTTGGTTCAACACCGGAACGCTGTGCAACATCACTTGTGTGAATTGCTATATTGAGAGCTCGCCTGAAAACGATCGCTTGGTCTATATCACGGCAGACGAAGTGCGGGATTACCTTGATCAGCTTCAGGATCGCCAATGGCCGGTGACAGAGGTCGGGTTCACGGGCGGTGAGCCTTTCATGAACCCGCAGATGATCGAAATGGCACGGGCCTGTCTGGAGCGTGAATATGAGGTCTTAATCCTGACCAATGCGATGCGCCCGATGATGCGGAAAAAGATGCAGGCAGGTTTGCGAGCCCTGCAGAAGGATTTTGGTGACAAGCTCACGCTGCGGGTGTCGGTAGACCACTGGTCTGAAGATTTGCATGACACGGAACGCGGCAAGGGCAGTTTTGCACGCACGCTGGAAGGCATGGAGTGGCTGCGCGATGCAGGCATTCGCATAGCGATCGCCGGGCGCACGGTCTGGGGCGAGTCAGATTCAGAATCGCGCGTAGGTTACGCGAACTTCTTTGAAAAGCACGGCTTTGACATTGATGCGCACAACCCCGGCATGACGGTTCTGTTTCCGGAAATGGATGCCCAGGCTGAAGTGCCGGAAATCACCACCGCCTGTTGGGGCATTTTGGATAAATCACCCAAAGACGTGATGTGCGCGTCATCCCGCATGGTGGTCAAACGTAAGGGGGCGGACCGCCCTGCTGTACTTGCCTGTACGCTTTTGCCCTATGAACCGGAATTTGAGTTCGGCGCGACTTTGCAAGAAGCAGAGCGTGATGTGGCCCTCAACCATCCGCATTGCGCCAAATTCTGTGTGCTGGGCGGGGCCAGCTGTTCGGGCTAAGTTTTTACGTGCATTTACGAAAGTAAACGGACTAGGCTCCGGTCAAACTGACAACGGAGCCCTTCATGCCCCTTCATTTTGATGATGCCGAATACACAGCACGACAGGCCAAGGCGACTGAGGCCGTGGCCGATGCAGGGCTTGACGCGCTGCTGATGTTTGCACCCGAAAGCCACTACTGGCTCTGCGGCTATGACACATTCGGTTTCGCGATGTTTCAATGCCTTGTGCTGACGGCCAAGGGGGATTTGCATCTGCTCACCCGCCTGCCTGATCTGCGTCAGGCGCGTTTGACCTCGACGCTAAGCGACGATCAGATTCATATCTGGACCGAGACCGAAGGTGCCAATCCTGCGGAGTCTCTTGTCGCGCTGCTGCGCGACCTGAAAGTGGCAAATGGTAGGTTAGGCTTTGAATCCCAAACTGTTGGATTAACGGACTTTAACGGGCAAATGCTGCGTGCCGCGCTGCCGGAGTTGACAGATCAGTCAGACCTCATTCGCCACCTCCGTCGCGTTAAATCCCCTGCCGAGATCGAGATGCACCGCCGCGCGGCGCGGCTTTCGGACGACGCCATGGATGCAGGCCTTGCCGAGACACGCCCCGGCGCATTTGAAGGCGATATTCTGGCCGCAATGCAGGGTGCTGTTTTCAAAGGCGGCGGGGACTACGCCGGAAATGAATTCATTCTTGGATCAGGACCCGGCGCGCTTTTAGTGCGGTATTTTTCCGGCAGGCGGCATCTTGATGCACAGGACCAGATGACCTGGGAATGGGCCGGGGCCTATGCGCGCTACCACGCTGCAATGATGCGCACAGTTGTGATCGGCACGCCAAGCGATGCGCAAAAACGTATGCACGCCGCTGCGTATGAAGCACTCGAAGCCTGCGAAGCGGCGATCAAACCCGGTGATCCGATGGGTCTGGTGTTTGATGCCCATACCAAAGTGATGGACAGTCACGGGTTCTCGCATGCCCGGATGCAGGCCTGCGGCTACGGCATGGGGGCAATCTACAATCCGATTTGGGTCGATTTCCCAATGTTTTACGAGGGAAACCCGCTGCCCATGCAGTCTGGCCAAGTGTTTTTCCTGCACATGATTCTGGCCGACAGCGACGCAGGACTTGGAATGAGCCTGGGCCATTGCGTACTGGTGACAGAGACCGGCGTTGAGCGGCTATCAAAGCAGAGTTTAGAGCTTTTGGTGCGATAAACTCACGGGTCAAAGTCTCGCAAAGACCTGCCAGAACACGCATCAGCCTTAAACTTTGCTAATAAATTACTAACTTTGACCATATGCTTTTAACAGTTAGGCACGGCATCCCGGTCTTGGCCGGTCAAATTAGAGTTGAGTAGAATGGCAGTCACGCTTTCAAACGGACTTTTTTCTCAGAGTTTCTGGCCGATAATGCCGGGGGCAATGCGTTTGACACCGATGGCGACGGCGGTGCGAACAAGGCTGATGAATTCATCGAAATTCAGACCGTTGGCGGCGTAAATATTGATCTAGACGGCATTCAGATCTGGAGTGCCAAGCGCGGTCTGCTCTTTGAGTTCAACGCAGGTGACGATCTTGGGCCAAATGGCACTGCCACTGTTGTTGGTCAGTATGACGGGGCCGAACCGGATGGGTTCTATGATGCTGGGTTGCCCGATAACAATTCAAATCAGGGGTTTCTGGAAGACGGTGAAGGCACCCGGAACGACACGCTTTACCTGCTGGACACGAACACCGGGGAATTCATATCCTTTTCATACGGCCAAAACGCCGTGATTCTTCCGCCACCGCCGGGGTTCACTGGCACAAATGACCTGGGCGGAGAAACCTTCACCAGTGGTGCGCCCAATGGCACGGCGTTCCGCCGCGATGCCAATGGTGATTTTCAGGAGGCCACGCCAGAACCCGGTCAACCCAGCCCGCCCTGTTTTGTTGCCGGCACTTTGATCGCAACCAACAGCGGCCCGCGAGCGATTGAAACCTTAAAGGTCGGTGATCTTGTTTTAACCAAGGATAACGGTGCGCAACCCATTCGCTGGATCGGCCATCGAACGCTCGGAACGGCCGAACTCAAAGAACAGCCGCATCTTTATCCCTACCGTGTGCAAAAAGGTGCGTTGGGTCAGGGACTGCCAGAACGCAATCTCTTTGTCTCACCGCTTCACCGCGTTCTGGTAAGCTCCAACATTGCGCGCCATATGTTTGGCTGTGATGAGATCCTGGCACCCGTGCGCGCGCTTGCCGTGATTGATGGCATTGAACAGGTGCGCCAGCCAAAGGTGACGTATTATCATATCCTTCTTGACGAGCATCACGTGCTTTTCGCTGAAGGAGCAGAGTGCGAAAGCCTTTTCATGGGGCCGGTGTCACTGAATGGTGTGTCGCCCGAAGCGCGCGCGGAAATCTACGCGATTTTCCCCGAATTGGCGGATGGTGTGTTCAACATGGCGCCTGCACGGGATTTTGTGAACGGACCCAAGTGTAAGCGGATGGCAAGACGTCATGTCGCAGAGAATGAGGTTTTGGTGTCAAACGCGCATTGAACATGCCCAATTGTCGCTTGTCAGGCCCTGACACGCACCCCATATCTTCGTTATGATTAAGTTTTTCCCGATCCTTTTGGCGGTCATCTACGGGCTGGTCATGTACCGGTTTTCTGTCTGGCGCACATCGCGTGAGCTGGACGAGCGATCCACCGAACTGGTCGATCCCAAGCTCAAACGTCTGACCGACAAAATGGCCAGCGCGCTCGATCTGGATCGGGTCAAGGTGCATATTTACGAGATTGACCCGGTGAACGGTTTGGCCGCGCCTGATGGGCGAATTTTCATCACGCGGGGATTCTATCGCAAATACCAAAACGGCGAGGTCAGCGCCGAAGAATTGGCAAGCGTGATTGCGCATGAGCTGGGCCACGTTGCCCTTGGCCATTCGCGCCGACGCATGATTGACTTTTCAGGGCAGAACGCGTTGCGCACAGCGCTCGCCATGATCCTGTCGCGGTTTATCCCTGGCGTCGGGGTTTGGATTGCCAATATGCTGACCACACTTTTGGCTGCGCGTTTGTCGCGCGGGGATGAGTACGAGGCCGATGCCTATGCTGCGGCCCTTTTGACCAAGGCCGGTATTGGTACGGATCCGCAAAAAATGCTTTTCAACAAGCTCGAAGAGCTGACGCAGGCGCGATCGGGCGCGATGCCCGCCTGGCTGATGAGCCACCCCAAGACACCGGAACGGATTGCCGCCATCGAAAAGCTTGAGCAGCGATGGCTAGAGGCCTGAGCGCTCCGCCAGGGCTTTCCCCAACCGTGGAAGACGCGCTTTCTTGAAAAGGGCGCGCATGGTCCAATCCTCTTTTGACAACGTCCGTGCTTTGTCCAGAACCGCCTGTGCCACATCGCGAATTTGGTCCGGTTGCGCCCCGTATAGACCGACAAGAAACCCATCCGGATCAGCGCGGCTGATACCTTCTTCAGCAAGGATATGGCGCGGGAAATCCTTGGCGTTCACCGTCAGGATCATATCTGCCGATCCGGCGATAGCAGCGGCCAGGACGTGACGGTCAGCGATGTCCGGTAGCCACAGGCGCTCTTCCAAAGACGGTGGCCAAGTAACCTCTGCCCCAGGCCATGCGACCTTGAGCAAAGCCGCTTCGGATGCCGCCTGTGCCATGCCGTCGGGGCCAAGTTTTTGTGCCGCGCGTTGCCATTCCTCGATGATGCGTGCCGACCAGAGGGGGTGTAGACCCCTGCCCCGGCGACACCCAACAGCATTTCGCGCATCACTGTTGGGTAGATCACGCAGGTGTCGAGAACGGCCCTCATAGCCGGAAAAACAGCGCTTTGAGATAACCGCTTTCGGCAAGAGACGGATGCAGCGGATGATCCGGCCCGGCAAACCCGGTGTGAATAAGCGTGGCCTCGCGCCCTGCCCGGCCAATGCCGCGGACGGAGCTGGCACGGAACTTGTCTAGCGAGGCGGCATGGGAGCAGGAACAGAGCACCAGCGATCCACCTTCGCTCACCAATGGGGAGGCAAGTCGCGCGATGCGCTCATAGGCTCTGAGCCCCGCTTCAAGCGCCTTACGGTTGGGCGCAAAGGCGGGAGGATCACAGATGACAAGATCAAACTGTGCGCCCTCTTCGTTCAGTTTGGTTAAGACGTCAAAAGCATCCCCCTGACGCGTTTCAAAGCGATCTGCGACACCGGAAGCCTCTGCGCCTTTCACGGCAAGCTCTAGAGCCGGGGCGGAGCCGTCTACGGCCAGCGCAGATGCACCGCCAGCCTTCAAGGTGGCGAGTGCAAAACCCCCGACATGGCTGAAGACATCCAAAACACGCGCGTGTTTTGCCAGCCGGGCGGCAAAGGCATGGTTGGGGCGTTGGTCAAAGAACAGCCCGGTCTTTTGTCCCCCTATAAGATCAGCCATGTATGTGGCCTCGTTCATGGGCACGGGTATGGGACCTGTAGGCGCTACTCCCACGAGCGTCGTGGACATATCGTCCAACCCTTCTAATCCCCGCGCACGGCCCGAGGCGTTCTTGAGAACGCAGGAAACACCCGTCACATCCACCAGGGCCTCCATAAGCTCCGGCAGCAGCACTTCGGCCCAGGCGGCATTGGGTTGCACCACGGCGGTATCGCCAAAACGATCTATGATCACGCCGGGCAAACCATCCGCTTCGGCATGGACCAGGCGATAGTATGGCGCGTCGAATAGCCTGGAGCGGAGGGCCAAGGCGCGGTCGAGTTTGGCTTTAAGCCACGCTTTGTTGATCTGGGTCGAGACATCACGGCTCAGCACACGCGCCATAATGCGAGAAGACGTATTCACAGCCACCAGCGCCAGGGGCAGGCGCGCCGCATCTTCCAAAATCGCAACGCTTCCCGGCGCAATGGCCTTGGTACGTCGATCCGTGACCAGTTCATTGTCGTACACCCACGGCGCACCGTGACGGATCGCGGCGGCATTGGCTTTGGGTTTGAGGCGGATCACAGGCAAAGAGGACGGTGTCATGCCGTCCCCTTAAGTGGTTTGTGTGCTGACGAAAAGGTCAGATGCTGTTGAGAAAGCCCAAAACACCATTCTTGGGCGCTTGATGCCCTTCGGGGCTGGTGAGTTCGGTCTGGATCACCCTGGCCAAATGGTCCGTGATGCGCACTTTTTGGGTTTCACCGCGCGCCTCGGCGTCCAGGGCCGCGCGACCACCAAAGGCCTTGAGGTCGGCCGTCACCGGGTGTGGTTGGTTCAGCATTGCACCAGTTTCCGGATGACGCAGGATCAGCAGGAACTCCATGTCATGGACCCCGCCAACCGTGTAGCGTGCCTTTTCGGTCAATGCGTGAAAGCGCGTCACTTGAATGTCGAGCACGACAGGCACCGAACCTTGCGGAAGGCCATTGACGCCGCGCGCCATGGCCTCTTCAAAAATCGCCTTTACCTGTGCATGGCGATCTCCGGGCGCATCTTCACGCCAGACAATGTCTGCCTTAGGCAAGTAGAGGTTGGCCTCTGAAACGCTGAGCGTTTTAGGCACGGTGACGCGCACGTCGCGAATGTCATATGAGAGCTGATGCGCCGGAACCGCGCCGGATGACGCGACTTGCGCGGGCGCATTTCGGGTTGCGGTATCCACAGAAGAACAGCCTGCAAGAGCGAGACCCATCATGGCCACGGCGATGATACGAAAAGATGTCATAGATCCTCCTTCGACCCCTGTTTTTGGTTGCTCGATATGCGGGGTCATGCCTCTGATCTGAGGAGAGTCTGGTTAATGATTGCGGCTGATTTGCGTCAAATTTGTTGAATTAGAGTGAATCTTTTGGGGCCAAAACCCTGGCCAAACGAGGGAATTCCCAAGAAAATCAGCCGTTGTCGCGCGCCCGCGCGCGCCATCCGCCGCGTCGTTTGGGCGCTTGTGCGTCTTGCAGGCCTTCGTGCAAGACCTTGGTCATAGGATGATCCGGCCTGTCAGGAGAATAGCGCTCCAGAAGCCCCTCAATCGCCGCGCGATGATCGGTCGTTGCCTCCATCGAGAGCGCCCAATCCAGAAAGACGGACCGGCACTCGCCGTCGGTGATGCCGTCGATACGGTATGCCTCACGGATCAGGTTCTTGGGGTCCAGCGCATCCTGCGTCATGGGCACTTATCCTTTGGTTTGCGGGTCAAGATTGCATCGATCACCTTTGCTGCGGCCAGGGTCGCATCCGCCAAAGCGGCTTGCAATTCACCCAAACGTTCAAACCCAGTTTCACGCAACAAAAAGGATTTTGCCCCTTCTCCAAGCGCCGCAGTGTCGAGTGGTTTTTCACTCACCAATCGTCCGACCTGAACGATTGTCTTACAAAGCGCATATGCTTCGGAAAGCGCCGCCCCATCTGCGTCACTCAGCCACCCGATTGCGACACCTCTGGTCAGACCTTCTTGCACACTGCGTTCTGGTGTCCCGCCCATCAGCGCAGCACCTTGAGCAATCAGTTCGATCTCTTGCAATCGCCCGGCGCCCAGCTTGGTGTCCCATTCCCCTTCTGGTGTTTTGGCCTCTGCAATACGCACTCGCATTTCGCTGATTTCTTTCAAAACCGGTTCCGCAGCGCCCTTGGTCTTCAATAGTTCTGTTCGAAATGCCTCGATGTCTTTGCCGAGGGCGTCGGGCCCTGTGATTACCTCTGCGCGCGTCAGCGCTAGGTGTTCCCAGGCCCAGGCTTCATCGCGCTGGTACGATTGGAATGAGCCCCAACTCGTGGCGACTGGTCCCTGATTGCCTGACGGTCTGAGACGCATGTCGACATCATAAAGCCGACCCTCGGCCATTGGGGCTGTCAATGCGGTGATCAGCGCTTGTGTCAGGCGCGCAAAATACGGCCGTGTGGCCAAAGGGCGAGGCCCGTCCGAACTGTCCTCGTCTTGCGGGTCGTAGATGACGATGAGATCAAGGTCCGATCCTGCGTTGAGCCACCCCGCCCCGAGCGACCCCATGCCAAGCACCGCGGCGCCCCGTCCGGGTTCAGGCCCATGTTTCAACGCAAATTGGGCGCGCACGACATCCCACACGGCGCGCAAAGTCGCTCCGGCAAGATCCGCGTATTGCGCGCCTGCGCGCTCGGCGTCGCTCAACCCGCGTAGATGATGCACGCCGACGCGGAAATGCCATTCCTTGTGCCACCTGCGCGCTGCATCGAGCTTGCGTTCATAGTCATCCTCGGCCCCTAATCTTGCCTGAGCCTCTGTAAAGAGCGCCTCCTGCCCTGGCCAATCGGCAAAGAAGTCCCCAGCGAGAACAGCGTCAAAGACGCCCGCATGGCGCGAGAGGTAGGCCGACAATGCCGGTGAGGTTCCTGCAATGTCGATCAATAGATCAACAAGCTGGGGATTGGCCTCGAACATGGAAAAGACCTGTACCCCGGCGGGCAGGCCAGCCAGGAACCCGTCAAACGCACGCAGCGCTTCATTGGGGTTCGACGCGCGCGACAGGCGCGACAGGATGTCGGGCCGCAATCGGCGAAAAATATGGAGCGCACGGGTCGAGCGCAGCGCAGGATAGGCCGGCCAGCGGGCAATGACGTCCTCATCCAGCCCATCAGGTGTGTCCGCCCGCGGAGCCGTGTCTTCGGGCGCAAAAAAGCCCTCAATGACGTCGTGCACCTCGCCGATCCGGCGCTTCAGATCGTCCTGCAGGTCCTTAAGCGACTGGCCCGTAAATGCCGCCAGGCGCTGCCATTCCTCTTGTGTTGTCGGCAAGGTTTGTGTCTGTGCATCGCGCAGCATCTGCAGTCGGTGCTCAATCTCCCGGTGAACCGCATAGTGACCCTGCAGGGTTCGGGCCGCGTCTTGCGGGATCCATCCGCTGTCGGCCAACCGATCCAGGCCGTCGACGGTGCCGCGCACTCTGAGGCTTGCGTCGCGACCACCCGAAATCAGCTGCCGTGTCTGTGTGAAGAACTCAATCTCCCGGATTCCGCCGCGTCCTAGCTTGATGTTGTGTCCAGAGAGGTTCACCTCACCGCCCAGCCCCTTATGCTCGCGAATGCGCAGGCGCATGTTGTGGGCGTCTTCGATGGCAGCAAAGTCAAGATGCCGTCGCCATACGAAAGGCCGCATGGTTTCTAGAAACTGCGCTCCGGCCTTCAGATCTCCGGCGGCAGGGCGCGCTTTGATATATGCGGCGCGTTCCCATGTACGGCCGAGGCTCTCGTAATATGTCTCCGCTGCGGACACAGCAAGGCAGACCGGAGTCACCGCTGGATCAGGACGCAGGCGGAGGTCGGTGCGAAACACGTACCCCTCCGACGTGCGGTCATTCAACAGCGCAGCCATCTTGCGCGTTGCGCGCACAAGACTGGATCGGGCCTCGTGATAGTCATCTGCGTCGTACTGGCTTTCATCGAAAAGACATATGAGGTCAATGTCCGAGCTGTAGTTCAGCTCCCCTGCCCCCATTTTGCCCATCGCCAGCACGAACATACCCGCTGACGTATCCAGATCATCCTCGGTCATCCCCGGAAGCTTGCCGCGCCGCAGTTCAACGCCCAGTTCCGTTCGCAACGCAAGTGCGACGGCCAGATCCGCGAACCGGGTAAGCGCGCCGGTGACGTCTTCCAACGACCAGACGCCGCCAAGATCAGCCAAGGCAACGATGAGGGCCATT
The DNA here is from genome assembly GCF_037023735.1 of Roseovarius sp. S88. Taxonomy (GTDB): domain Bacteria; phylum Pseudomonadota; class Alphaproteobacteria; order Rhodobacterales; family Rhodobacteraceae; genus Roseovarius; species Roseovarius phycicola. Next base: position 2,139,474 of record NZ_CP146069.1, read on the forward strand.
TGCCCTTTGGCCCGGCGCAACGCCAAAGCCATTTGATCGGGCGCGGTTTCCGGCAGAGCCTGATGCAGCGTGTCCAATGCAGCTTCGGGATCATCCAGCGCAAACGGCAGCCAATCGGCTTCGCGCTCGATCAAGGATTTCAAATACGGGCTGCACCCCGCAGCACCCTGGATCAACGTGCCCAACTCCGGCGACAGATCAGGCACATACGACAGCGCCTCGCGCCCGGCCTCTGGGTCAAAAGCGGTGGGCGTGCGCTTCATGCGGGACGCAAAACTCATAGGCGTGACCATGGTCCGAAGCACATGAGGCGTCAATCACTCAAGCGGCCACCCTTGCATTGCAATGAAACCGAATCTTGATCTTTTTCAGGCATGACATGCGCCACAAACACAGTGAGCAGAATTGAGGATCGTGATGATTAAAAAATGTTTTAGCGCTTGGGCTATGCTGGCAGTGGTTGGCCTGTCAGGCTGTGTGGCACCGGATGTCGTGTCGTCGCACAAGATCGAAGATGGGCAATTGAGTTGCCACGATATTGCCCTGCAAATGCAACAGCTCGAAGACATTCGGGCCCATGCGCGCAAGGGCAAGACGATGTCAGGGGCGAATGTGGCTGCTGCAGTCTTCTTTTGGCCTGCAGTGATCGGAAACTATGCGAACGCCAATGAGGCAATAGAGGCCTCGAACAAACGCGAAGCGGCTCTTGCAGAACTTGCGCGGGACCAGGGATGCCGTTTCAAGCACTCGTGAGAGTCACTTCCAATTTGACTTTAAAAGGGAGCGCCTCAACTGGCGCTCTTTTCTGCATGTTAATATTTTTAACATTACCTCTTGCAATCCGACTTGGCGATCCCAATCTGTGTAATGTGAAAGACATTCACATTGAACATAAACCAACACAGAAAGGTTCACGTATGAGCATCGCCGCCACTTCTCCCCACGCCACTGGTTTCACCGGTTGGTTGTCGCGCGCCGAGGCCTGGCTGGATGAAAAAGGCAAAGGCGCCTGGATTGCGCTATTGGTTGTGTCGCTGATCGTGTTCTGGCCGCTTGGTCTTGCCCTTCTGGCCTACATGATCTGGAGCAGAAAAATGACATGCCACTCGCATAAATTCCGCCGCCATCACCGCCGGACCGGTGGTACAGGCAATGCGGCCTTTGACGCCTACCGCGAAGAAACGCTGCTACGTCTGGAAGAAGAACAACAGAACTTTGAAGCGTTCCTCAAACGTCTGCGCGACGCACGGGACAAGGCCGAGTTTGACCAGTTCATTGATGAGCGCGCCGCAAAAGTAGACGACACAGACGCAGACACCAAGCCTGCCTGACCGGCAAGGCACCGCCCATGATCTGCACCTGCTCCGCTCTTTCGTTTCACGCGATGGGGCGGAGACCTATATCAGAGACATGACTGACACCAGCTGGCAAATCCCCGACCCGGACACGCAACCGGAATTTTACCACGACGTTCCAGTAAAACGGCTTGTTGCGTGGTGCGCTGATACGATCATCACGCTGTTTTTGTGCGTCATCATCCTGCCCTTCACGGCGTTTACAGGGCTCTTTTTCCTGCCGCTGCTGTTTCTCACGGTTGGATTCTTTTATCGCCTTGCCACAGTCACCCAAGGCTCCGCTACCCTGGGGATGCGCCTGATGTCGATTGAATTCATCACCTTGCGCGGCGAGCGGTTTGATAAGACATATGCGTTTTGGCATTGTCTCAGCTTTACGGTGTCTTGTGTCATCCCGCCGCTTCTTGTGGCTTCCGGGGTGATGATGCTGACCACTGCGCGGGGTCAGGGCCTGACCGATGTGATGCTCGGCACGCTCGCCGTAAATCGTCGTGCCGCAATGTAACCGACCACCGTCGTTATTCTGTCTTGGCGCATCACCTCTTCATTGTTATCGTAGTCTACTAGATCAACCCACGAGCATGCATGCGCCACACGCTACCACTTGCGCCCCAGTTTTATGTGACGGCCCCACAGCCCTGTCCTTATCTTGAAGGCAGGATGGAGCGAAAGCTGTTCACGGCGCTGCAAGGGGATGGCGCGCAAAGGCTCAATGACTCCCTTTCAAAACAAGGGTTTCGGCGGTCTCAAAATGTCCTTTATCGCCCTTCATGCGCCGATTGCGCAGCCTGTTTATCAGCCCGGATCAACGTGGCGGAACACACGCCCTCACGCAGCCAGCGCCGTACGCTGAAACGTGCAGGCCATCTTGAGCGTCGAGCCACATCGCCCTGGGCCACCGAAGAGCAGTATGCGCTCTTTCGTCGCTACCTTGAGGATCGCCATGCCACCGGTGGGATGGCCGATATGGACAGCTTTGAATTCGCCGCCATGATCGAAGAGACACCCATCCGCACACGCGTAGTGGAATATGTCGAGCCAGAGACCGGAGAGCTTGTGGCGGTATGCCTAACGGACGTCTTTGATGACGGAGTTAGCATGGTCTATTCATTCTTTGACACCGACCAGAACGGCACATCTCTGGGCACCTACATCATCCTTGATCATATCCGCATCGCGCAAGAAGCGGACCTGCCTTATGTCTATCTGGGCTACTGGGTGCCAGGCAGTGACAAGATGGGCTACAAAGCCGGGTTTTCCGGGCTTGAGGTTTATTCCGGCGGCACCTGGCAGAAAATGCGTGATCCCAAGGATTACGATTCCAAACGCCATCCTCTGTCCAACGATCCCATTGCCGAGCAGGTCGCGAATATCTCGCTACCCGATAGCCGCCCGCTGCGGACGCGGCACGAATAATCTACCTGCTTCAAAGAAAAAGACCGCCCTCCTGAGGCGGCCTTTCTCTTAGTCTTGGCCTTTGGTCTTGTCGAGTGTTACCGCCCGATCAGATCCGGCAGGATCGTTACAATATCGGGGAAGAACCACAGGATCGCCAGACCCACCACCTGGATCAGTACGAAAGGCGCCACACCACGGTAGATATGCCCGGTCGTGACTTCCTTCGGCGCGACCCCTCGTAAGTAAAAGAGCGCAAATCCAAAGGGCGGTGTCAGGAACGAGGTTTGCAGGTTCACCGCGATCATGATGGTCACCCATTTGGGGTCAAACGTGCCGCCATAAATCACCGGCCCGACGATGGGGATCACGATGTAAATGATCTCCAGAAAGTCGAGGACAAAGCCCAGCACAAAGAGCACCAGCATCACGATCAGGAAGACCTTGAACTCGTTGTCAAAGCTTTTGAGGAATTGCTGGATATAATGCTCGCCGCCAAATGAGATCACCACGAGGTTCAAAAGCTGCGATCCGATGAGAATGGTAAAGACCATGCTCGTGACCTTGGCCGTCTCGCGCACCACCGGGGTCAGAACACCGCCTGCAAAGAGCACCCAGCAGGCAAAGAGCAGCCCGAAAAGTGCATAGAGATACGCCGCCTTGGCAAAGAAGAACGCAACCCAGGTTTCAAAGCTGACATTGGCAACGTTAATGCGCAGATCGAAATTCACCCCGATCAGAATGGCAACAACAATAGCGAAGGTCGCAAAAAGGATGATCCGTCCGGAGCGTTCCTCGTCCTTCAGCTTGCGATAGGCTGCCAGCATGATCGCGCCACCTGCGCCCAGAGCAGCGGCGGGTGTTGGATTGGTGATGCCACCAAGGATCGAGCCAAGCACGGCAATAATGAGAACCAGCGGTGGAAAGACCACGCGGATAAGCTCATTCTGTGCCAGCCGCCCTGCCCCATGCGCGCATCCGTATAGGGCCAGCACCGTTGGGATCGCCAATACGAGGAAAGACGCACCCGAGGACATCTGAGGGCCAATGATCAGAATGTCCGCGAGCAATGCCAGCACGACCCCAACAGCACCCACCAACAAAGGTTTGGAGCTGGCAGACGGTTTGATGCCGCGCGCCACGGCGAGAACCAGAGCAAAGAGCAGGAACAAGATGGCGACACCGGTTCCGATCGGCGCGGCATTGGCGATCTTGGACGACAACGCCTCGGCGACCTCTTCCTCGGTCAACTCCTTGGACTGCTGAACGCCACCAGCCGCATCAATTTCCTCTTGTTCAGCAACTGCCGCATCCCACGCAGCCTGGCCGTGCAACTCGATCATAGATGCCTGACATTCTGGGCTGACATTTGTGCGCAAGCTGGCCGATTGGCCCTGTGCGCTAAAGCTGTCCACGGTCAGGTCTTGAGATCCGACGATGTTGATTTGTCCCATCAGGATCACACCTGCAATGAGGGCTGTGGGAACGCCCAAAAACCAGGTGAAGCTTTCCGAGCGTGTGATCGGCTCGGAATTGGTGCTGCCCATTTCCACCGCAGGTGCACGGCTTGGGTTCACCAGAGCATAGCCAAAGGCATAGAGCGCATAGAGCAAGGCCAGAAGGATGCCGGGCAACAAAGCCGCCTGGAACAGCGTGCCAACCGAGACAACGGCAGGTTCACCAAGATAGGTGAGCGCATCAGTGCATCCTGCCTCCTGCGCGCGGTTTTCCTGCGCGACCGAGTACAGATCACCGGCAAGCGTGCCCAGAAGAACGATCACAATCGAAGGCGGAATGATCTGCCCCAACGTGCCCGAGGCGGCGATGACGCCAGTGGCAATCTCAGGGCTATAGTTGTTGCGCAACATGGTGGGCAGGCTCAGCAGCCCCATAGTAACCACGGTTGCCCCCACGATCCCGGTTGAGGCGGCAAGGAAGGCGCCCACGACCACTACCGACACAGCCAGACCACCGGGTAGCGGGCCAAAGACACGCGCCATTGTGGTCAGAAGGTCGTTGGCGATTTTGGAGCGTTCAAGCGTAATGCCCATCAGAACAAACATCAGAACGGCCAGCAAAGTCTCAATGGATTGCCCCGCAAAGACGCGTTCGTTCATACGATTGACGACAAAGCTGACGTTGCGATCAAGCGCGGTTTCCCAGCCTTGCGGGAAAACAGGCGTGCCTATTCGCGGCAAATCAGGGTGGGTAAAAACGGATATTGTCTCGGCTTTCAACCCTTCTGATAAGAGCACGCGATACGCCTCAGAACCGGTGTCTATCGCCTGGTGTATGAGCAACCCGGCGCTATCTAGCGCGGCGATAATGCCAAAGGAGATGACCCCGGCCCCACCAATGGCAAAGGCCACTGGGAAGCCCGAGAGGATACCCCCGAAGAGGCATAGAAATACAATGATCAGGCCGATCTCGACGCCATCAAGTCCAAACAACATCTAGGCCTCCACCGTCACGTTTTCGAACCGCAAAACCGGTTCCCACTTTTGCTGAAAACGTTCCATCAGTGCGTCCCCTCATAGGCTTCTTCACCTTCCCCAAGGCTGTCCTTGTCGAGGTATTTTCCTTCACTTTCCTCGCCTTCTTTCCATTCAAGGTAAGAGCGATAGAAAAATGCGATGGCGTGGATAAAGACCATGCCGGCAAACGCCACCATGAGAATTTTGAATAGGAAATAGGCATTGAAGCCGTTCGGGCTAAAGCCGATTGTTTCCACGTTCCAGCGCACCGCCTTGGCCTTGAGCATCAGGCGATCGAGCGTATCAGAGGCCGACGGTTTCGGCGTGATCAGGTGGCGCCACATGAAGTACCAGCCATACATCCAGACCAGCACGGCAGTGGGCAACATGAAGATAATGCTACCTGTCATGTCGATGATCTTTTTCGTCCGGAATTTTACCCCGGCATAGAACAGGTCAACACGCACATGCCCACCCTGCACAAAGGTGTAGGTACAACACAGCGCCACGACCATAGCGTTGTGCAGTTTAAGCATTTCGGCCCACCAGCTGATGTCAAAGGCCAGTTCGATGCCAAGACCAAAAGAGATGTCAGGGCGCACAAAAATGCGCTGAATAAAGACGATGACGATCTGCTGCAGCACCATGATCAGGCCGGCCCAGGCAAAGAGGCGGCCCACCACGTTGGCAAAACCTTCCATCACCCTTACGCAGCCCCACATGAAGCTGTTTTTCCACAGCCCGATGCCGGTCATGATCAAAATCGCCGTGAAGACGACGAAGAAAAACTCGACCGATCCACCGTAATAGACGAAGCGCATGATCGCTTCTTTGTCAGACCAGTTCAGCCAGCTTGCCGGATGTGTGATCGCATATGCGAAATTATAAAAGGCAAGCGCGATATTCTGGAAAAACCAGACGATTGCGTCCAGCATTTGTCCCCACGCCTTTTGTTATGTGATCGTTTGCCGATCTTAACCTGAGTGACCGGGCCTAAAGCAAGGCCCGGTCTAAGTTTTCTGTTTTTCCGACTAGGCCAGAACGCGGTCGCGCTGGTTGCGGTACGCGCTGATCGACTGTGTCAGCCAGCCAGAGGACGCCTTCATCGAGTCGCGGTAATCATTGAAGATCTCCGCGAAAAGCTCGTCGCCCATGAATTCGTCATAGACCTGCTGCGACGCGGTGCCCATGGCATCCCAAACTGAATCCGGGAATTCCAGAACGTTCACACCACCGGCTTTCAGACGCTCAAGCGCCGCACCGTTGTTCATCAGGAACTGGCTGAGGTTCCACACGTTGGCGTGGCCTGCTGCAATCTCGATGGCCGACTGGTGCGCTGGCGCCAGGCTCTCAAACACTTCGCGGTTTGTCGCGAGCGACAGACCCGCCGCCGGCTCATGGAAGCCCGCAGTGTAGTAGAACTTTGTGATTTCCTGGAAACCGGCTTTTTCGTCCGCCCAAGGGCCAATCCACTCGGTTCCGTCAATCGCACCAGAGGCTAGCGCCTGGTACACTTCCGCACCTGGCAGGTTCTGAACCGATGCACCCATGTAACCCAGAGCTTTGCCGCCCAGGCCAGGCATACGGAATTTCAGACCGTTGAAGTCTTCAGGGCCTTTGATTTCCTTGGCGAACCAGCCGCCCGCCTGTGTGCCGGTGTTCCCCGCCAGGAAGGATTTCAGGCCAAAGATTTCACCCAGCTTGTCATGCATCGCCTGACCGTTGCCGTGGTAGTACCAGTTGTTCAGCTCGGTCGCTGTCATACCAAAGGGCACACCTGTGAAGAAGGCAAACCCTGGATGCTGACTGACGAAGTAGTAGTCAGCGGCGTGATACATATCGGCCTGACCGGCGGTCACGGCATCAAACACTTCAAAGGCGCCAACCAGCTCTCCTGCGGCTTTCACTTCGATAGTCAACGTGCCATCGGTCATAGCGTTGATGTTGTCAGCGCATTTTTGTGCGGCATCAAACACACCCGCCAGACCACGGCCCCAGCTGGTCACCATGGTCAGGGTCCGGTTGCCCTGAGCGTAAGCCGGTGCTGCCAGCGATGTCGCGGCGGCGGCCGAGCCACCCAGAGCTGTATTTTTCAGAAAAGAACGACGATCCATATGGTATATCCTCCCAAGTCAATGAATGCGCCAGAGACGTCGAGGTCTCGGCGCGGATCGTTGCAAGTGCGCGGACCCTAGCGCGCGATTCGGATTATTGGAATACCGACTACTACGTAGCGCGATCAACATTCTGCCCGTTTTCAACGTTTTCAGAGGCGCTCTTGCCCTGTTTTTCAGCAAATTTACTGGGCAACGCGGTCGATTCGATTTAACGATTCGGTATGGGATTGGAGCGTTTTCGCATTCATCTGAACTATGGTCAGAAGCTTTTTCTGACAGCCACGCTGCCGCTGATCATCGCGGCGGTGACGATATCTGTTCTGGTGACGTTGCAATCACGGCAACTGGCCGAGCGCGAAATCCGCAACTTGGAACAACAGCTCATTACCGCCAAACGCGATGAGTTGAAGAACTATCTGTCGATTGCACGTACGGCGATCATCAACATCTACGGTCGAGCCGCACCAGATGATGAAGAGGCCAAGCTTGCGGTGACGCAAATCCTGGCGGGTATGGTCTATGGGCAGGACGGATATTTCTTCGTTTACGATTATGAAGGCAACAACCTCGTCAGTCCCCGTCGGACTGAATTGATAGGCCGCAACTGGACCGGGCTTGAAGATGCGTTTGGCACGGGTATCACCGACGAAATCATACGTCTCGCGCGCTCTGGCGGCGGATATCACAGCTATGAGTGGACCAAGCCTTCTACGGGCGAAAAGGCGCAGATGGTGACCTATACAATTGGCCTGCAGGACTGGCGGTGGGCCATTGGCACAGGCGTGTTTATTGATGATGTCACCGCCACCGTGAATGCCGCCAAGGCTGATGTCGAGACGCGCATTCGCAAGACATTCCTGTATATCGGCGCGCTGACGCTGGCCGCTCTTTTGGTCGTCTTTGCCTCGGGCCTCTTCATTAACATTCGTGAACGCCGTTTGGCCGACGCAAAGCTCAAGAAGCTGACCCAGCGGGTGTTTGACGCACAGGAAGAAGAGCGCGGACGCGTTGCGCGTGAATTGCATGACGGGATTAGTCAGATCTTGGTGGGTGTGCGGTATGCTTTGGATAGCGCCCGGCGCCGCTTTGCGTCTGGTGATGAGCAGGCAAGCGAGACGCTTGATAAAGGCATCGAAAATCTCTCCGGTGCCATTCAGGAGGTCCGCCGCATCAGCCGTGATCTGCGTCCCGGTGTGCTGGATGATCTGGGGCTTGGCCCGGCCTTGAAATCCCTCGTCGAGGATTTCGGCACACGCACCGGACTTCAGACAGATTTCAAAACTGTCCCTTTCCGCAACCGCCTCGACAAAGACGCCAAGACGGCCCTCTACCGCGTTGCGCAAGAGGCGCTGACCAATGTCGAACGCCATGCGGGTGCAGGCCGTGTCACCGTCGAGGTGCGCGGTCATGCCAAGGGAGCCACATTGCGCATCGCCGATGATGGTCATGGGCTGGACCATTCCCAAACCAACGCCACCCCATCGAGCGGCCTGGGCCTGCGCAATATGCAAGAGCGTATCGAACAGCTCGACGGCACTCTGCGTGTTTTGTCGAGCAAAACCGGCACCGTTATTGAAGCCACCGTTCCTCTGTCACACCTGTTGCCCCCGCAGGAAGGCACAGAGCCAGAAACAAAGGCCAGCGCATGACCGCACCCGTTCCAATTCGCATTGCCATTGTTGATGACCACCCCATGGTCGCCGAGGGCATTCAGGCCATTCTCGAAAGCTATGACGATATCGAGGTGATCGCGACCCTCTCGACCGGTCAGGATATCATCGATCAAAGTGAGAGTTTAGATCCCGATGTCATTCTGCTTGACCTCAACATGCCGGGTATCGGCGGGCTGAGTACAACAGAGATGTTGCTCGAACGCCGCCCCGATATGCGTATCCTCATTCTGAGCATGCATGACAGTCCTGAATACATCTCATCGGCTCTGAGCCACGGGGCCATGGGCTATGTGCTCAAGGATGTGCCCACCGAAGAGATCAAGCAGGCCATCGACACGGTCATGCGCGGTGAACGGTATTTATGCACCGGAGCGGAAGGGTCGCTCAATCCGGATGGCTCGGATGCCCGAGAACAATTGACCAATCGCGAACAAACAATCCTGCTGCAACTGGCCCAGGGCAAGTCGAACAAGGAGGTCGCTCTGGAACTTGATATCTCGGTGCGCACGGTGGAAACACATCGCAAGAACATCAAGCGCAAGCTTGGTATCTCCTCAACGGCTGGTCTGACGCGCTACGCTTTGGAGCATGGCGTATTGCAGGGCACTGGGGTGTCTCTCTGATGCGGAAAGACTGCTACGGCAACACCATCACGACCTCATCCGATGCCGCGCGGGATGCGTATGACACAGGCATTCAGCTTTTTCTGAGCGGCAACTACGGCACGGTCGAGGCTTTCTCTGACGCCGTTGCAGCTGACCCTGGATTTGCCTTGGGCCACGCCGCCTTCGCACGAGCACAGATGATGGCCGCGCAGATGGACGCCGCCAAAACCTCTGTGGCCACCGCCATGTCTCTGACCAAGGGCGTCACAGCGCGTGAGGCGGCCCATGTCGCCGCGTTTGACATGCTGCTTGCGGGCAAACCGGCCCAGACCCGGCGCATGGTGGAAGAGCATGTGCGCAGCTACCCGCGCGATGTGCTGGCTGCTCAGATGTGCACCAATGTCTTTGGCCTCATCGGTTTTTCCGGTGAGGTGGGCCGCGAAGCCGCCCTTCTGGCCTATACCAACGCGCTTTTGCCGCATTACGGCGAGGACTGGTGGATGATGTCGATGCATGCCCTCTCGCTCTGCGAAACCGGACAGACCGATGCGTCCATCATGCTCATGGAAAAGTCCCTTGCGATTGAGCCGCGCAACGCAAACGGGTCGCATTTCAAAGCGCATGCGCAATACGAGGCAGGCGAAACTGCTGCGGGCCGGGCTTATCTGGCGAAATGGATGCCGGATTATGATGATCGGTCTGTTCTGCACAGCCACCTCAGTTGGCATCAAGCACTTTGGGCGCTGGCCGATGGCGATGAAAAGGCGCTCTGGTCCGTTGTGGACAGCGCCGTCGCGCCAGGTGGGGCCAAGGGTTTGCCAATCAACGTGCTAACAGACACAGCAGCGATCTATCACCGTGCTGATCTGGCTGGCTTACCTGTAGCACCAGAGCGTTGGAGCGCTTTGAGCGACTACGCCGCGCAATTCTTTCCCGAAACTGGCCAGAGCTTTGCCGATCTGCACGCCGCGCTCAGCCACGCCATGGCCGGTGAAGGCGAGCGGCTTGCCTATATCGCAGAGACTGCCAAAGGGTTCGCCGGAGATCTGGTGCGGCCGATTGCGCGTGCGTTCAAAGCGATTGCGCATGAAAACTGGCCTGACGCTCTGGATGACCTTACACCTGTGATGGCCACGCATGAGCGCCTGGGCGGTAGCCGCGCACAGCGGGATTTGCTGGAACTCACCTATGTGAATGTCCTCATGCGCCTTAATCGCATTGATGAGGCCAAACGCACGCTTGCTCTGCGCCGCCCGGAACTGGCAAAATCCCCGCCACTGGCCATACTGCAAAGCGCAGCATAAGCTAAACCGGCAAACAGCCCAGGAGGCCCCTTATGACCAAGCTCGTCGCCAAGCCAGACAGCGTTCCCAATACGTTTCTTGGCTTCCCATTCGCCGATGACCTTGAGACCCTCGACGCGGATATCGCGATCCTTGGCATCCCATATGGCAAACCTTATGGTCCCGACGAGCTCGCCAATGATCAAAGCCGCGCCCCGGATGCGCTCCGGCAAGCGACGCTGCGGCCCGACTATATGCTCAATAGCTACAATTTTGATTTCGGAGGCACCCTTCTGGGCGATACCGGGGCCAAGGTGGTCGACTGCGGCAATGTCATCGCCGACATGTCCGACCCCGGCGCACATTACCGCAACGCAGAAGCCGCCACACGTCAGATTCTCAACGCCGACACATCGCTTATTTCCATCGGCGGCGATCACGGCATCCCGATCCCGGTGCTACGCGCACTTGAGGCCATCGGAGAAAAGATCACACTGGTGCAAGTCGATGCCCATATAGACTGGCGCGATGATGTGAATGGCGAGCGTGAGGGATATTCCAGCCCGATCCGCCGTGCCTCTGAAATGAGCTGGATTGGCGACATCATCCAGATCGGAATACGCGGCATCGGCAGCGCGCGGCCCGAAGAAGTCGAGATCGCCCGCGCCTATGGGGCGGACATCATCACCGCCTATGAGATGCATGACATTGGCATGCAGGCCGTGCTGGACCGTATCCCCGATGGTGGGCCTTACTACCTCACCGTAGATGCAGATGGACTTGACCCCACAATCATGCCTGGCGTGATGTATCAGGCCCCCGGTGGCCTGAGCTGGGTGCAGATGCATAAATTGCTGCACGGGCTCTTTGCCAAGGGGCGTATGGTGGGCATGGATATCGTCGAGATTGCCCCCAGCCATGACGTGGGCAACACCACACTTGTGCACGCTGAAAGGCTGATTTGTAACTTCATCGGTGCCGCGGCACGAGCAAGGTGAAAACCGCTCAACGCAACATTCGTAAAGAAATATGCTGCACCGCGACATTTTTTTCACAAATCCTGTTGACGCCCTCGCACCCCCAACCTAGTGTCCCCGAACGCGTATAAAGGAGTCGGCCAAAATGGCGGAACTAGTCGTAATTGTAGGCAAATGGCGCATGGGCCGGTAACGGATACCATAATGGTCCCCCATGCGCCCTCGGAAAAACCCGAGGGCTTTTTTGTGCGTAAGACAAATGAATGATGTCATGAACGGAGAGAACAGATGGCACGTCAGATGACCGGAGCGAAAATGGTGGTTCAAGCCCTGAAGGATCAGGGTGTGGACGTCGTATTCGGATATCCCGGGGGTGCCGTGCTACCGATTTATGACGAGGTTTTTCAGCAGAATGATATTCGCCACATCCTTGTGCGTCATGAACAGGGAGCTGTGCATGCCGCCGAAGGCTATGCGCGCTCAACGGGCAAGCCCGGTGTTGTTCTTGTGACATCTGGCCCCGGCGCGACCAACGCGGTCACGGGCATCACCGATGCGCTGATGGATTCCATTCCGATTGTGGTTCTCACGGGTCAGGTCCCGACCTTCATGATCGGCTCGGACGCGTTTCAGGAGGCCGATACCGTTGGCATCACCCGCCCCTGCACCAAGCATAACTGGCTTGTGAAGGAGACCGAGCGCCTGTCGCAAACCATTCATGAGGCCTTTCACGTGGCCACCTCGGGGCGTCCGGGGCCGGTTTTGGTGGACATTCCCAAGGATGTGCAATTTGCCTCTGCCACCTACACACCGCCGGAGAAGACGAAGGTATCGCATTACCAACCACAGATGGAAGGCGACATCGAGACCATCGCAGAACTGGTAGAGGCGCTCGAAACGGCCAAGCGGCCGATCTTCTACACGGGCGGCGGGGTGATCAATTCCGGAGACGAGGCCACCAAGCTGTTGCGCAATCTGGTCGACGCCACTGGCATTCCGATCACCTCGACCCTGATGGGTCTGGGTTGTTATCCGGCGTCGGGCAAAAACTGGATCGGAATGCTGGGCATGCACGGCCTTTATGAGGCCAACATGGCCATGCATGATTGCGATTTGTTGATCAATATCGGCGCCCGCTTTGATGACCGGATCACCGGGCGGCTCGATGCATTCAGCCCCGGATCGCAACGCGCCCATATTGATATTGATCCCTCGTCGATCAACAAGGTCATCCGCACCGATTTCCCCATTGTGGGCGACGTCGCCACCGTGCTGAAACAGCTCACGGATGTCTGGACAGAGCGCGGTCGTCAGGTAAATCGCGAAGCCATTGACAAATGGTGGAAGCAGATCAACGACTGGAAAAAGATCAACTGTCTGGCCTTCACGCAAGCGGGCAAGACGATCAAGCCGCAATATGCGCTGGATCGGCTTGAGGCGCTGACCAAGGACCATGACCGGTATATCTGTACCGAAGTGGGCCAGCATCAGATGTGGGCGGCACAGTATCTTGGCTTTGAAGATCCAAACCGCTGGATGACATCCGGGGGCTTGGGCACGATGGGTTACGGCTTCCCCGCCTCAATCGGCGTGCAAATCGCCCATCCCGACGCGCTTGTGATCAATGTGGCGGGCGAGGCTTCTTGGCTGATGAACATGCAGGAAATGGGCACCGCGGTGCAGTACCGCCTGCCCGTTAAGCAATTCATCCTCAACAACGAACGGCTTGGCATGGTGCGGCAATGGCAGGAACTCTTGCATGGCGAGCGCTATTCGCACAGCTGGTCAGATGCCCTGCCCGATTTCGTCAAACTGGCTGAGGCGTTTGGCGCCAAGGGGATAATCTGCAACGACCCCGCCGATCTTGATGATGCGATCATGGAGATGATCAATCACGATGGGCCCGTGATCTTTGATTGTCTGGTGGAAAAGCACGAAAACTGCTTCCCGATGATCCCTTCGGGCAAAGCGCATAACGAAATGCTTCTGGGCGAAAACGCCTCAACCAAAGACGCTATTGATGCAGGCGGCGCGGTGCTGGTTTAACCAGCACCGCCTGTCCAAGGGAGCCTGACATTGAAGAAAATCCTTCACAAGATTTCGGGACGAAAATGGAAGCCGCCCAAGCCGAACCGGCGGTGGCAGGACAACCCGCAATTCGTGGCGCATTTTGACACTCAAATGTGCCCTGATTTCGAAACTGGCTACACCGGTGCAATTCGAAAAGCGTCGGGCGGTAAAACCCTCTCGCGAGCCATCTCTGTGGGTGCTGGCACAGGTGTATACGAGCGCGATTTGGTCAAGGCGGGGCTGGTCGAACACTTTGATCTGTTCGAAGTGTCCGCTGATCGCGTGGAACAATCGCAGAAGAATGCAGCTGACGCCGGAATGAGTAAAAACTTTTCAGCGCATTTGGCCGATGCGCTCGAACAAGACTTTGATGGAGAGTATGACCTGGTGTTCTGGCGCAGCGCTTTGCATCACATGTTCGATGTGGACAAAGCGGTTGAATGGTCCGTGCGTGCGCTAAAACCTGGCGGACATCTGGTTGTGTCCGAGTACATTGGACCAACGCGACTGCAATGGCTTCCGATTGAAACCAATACAGCGCGTCAGTTTCTTAAAGAAAACCACCACATTGTGGGCGTCGCACCCAAACGCGTGCGCCGTCGCTCACCATTCCGAAGATTCAAGCAATTTCTGCGCGACCCGTCCGAAGCCCCACAGTCCAATCTGATACCTGCCGCATACGAGAAGCATACCGGCCAAAAGATGACAGTTTTAGGCGGCTCTGTGATTCATCTCTGCGGTGGCTTCATGACTGGTTTGGAGGAAAAAGACCCAAGCCTTCATGACCGGGTTATAGCGCTGGACGAATCTTTGCGCGACCGGGGAATTTATCATTTTGGCTTTGGTCTTTGGACCAAACCTGAACAAGCGAGACACGCATCGGAGGCATCATCATGTCAGCCCTAAAAATAAAAAAAGGCGCAACCAGCCATTCGGCCTATAACCTGCGCCCCACGTTTTCGGACATGGCCGAGCGGCATACTCTGGCTGTCATCGTTGACAACGAACCCGGCGTCCTTGCACGCGTCATTGGGTTGTTTTCGGGGCGTGGATACAACATTGACAGCCTGACCGTGGCCGAGGTTGACCACGAAGGCCATCAGTCGCGCATCACAATCGTGACCACAGGTACACCGCAAATCATCGAACAAATCAAAGCACAGCTCGGCCGCATTGTCGTTGTACATCAGGTCAATGACCTAACAGTAGAAGGCCCCTCGGTAGAACGTGAATTGGCATTGCTGCGGGTGACAGGCGAAGGCGAGAAACGCGTCGAAGCCCTGCGGCTTGCAGATATCTTCCGTGCAAATGTGGTCGACAGCACGCTTGACAGTTTTGTCTTTGAAATCACCGGTGCGCCGGAAAAGGTTGACGCCTTTTCCGACTTGATGCGCCCATTGGGGTTACAGGAAATTGCGCGCACCGGTGTGGCCGCCCTCTTGCGTGGGGATTAGGTGCAAGCGACCCTTATGACCCAGGCAAAGCAGACTTCTTTGAAGCCGTTTCCGACTTGGCCATGGGCTGAGGCCGACCAAATGGTATGACGTTACTCTCTGGGCCACGCGCCTGTTGCATTGCCTCAGGTAAGAAATTCTCCCCAACTTCCAGCAAGGTATCTGCCAGTTGTGGGTATTCGTCCGACGATACCAGCTCAACATCCTTGGCTAGCCGGAAATCGCGCGTTTCTTCCAACTCTAGTTTGACAAGATCTCCTGCCTCAATCGCCTCTAAAGTGTCAGGCCGGTCCGATTGACCGTTGAAAAACGCAAGTTTTCCGTGGTCTTCACACCAGATCAACGCCCTGTCACACTTTGAATCGCTCCATAATACTACGCCGTACATGTCGTCCCCATTTCCGCAACCCTATGCCAGTAAAGATAGTGGGCAGACGTGCTCCGTACAGCTATTAATATGGGGGTATTTTCCGGGAATTTGTGTCAACTTTTCTCAATAGTGACGCTATTTGGCGTCACTATTTTGGGATATTCATGTTTTTTCCCAAATCTCCACAAACCGCGCTATGTTATGAGTCACATTCTTTTTCACCAGTATGGTATGCGCCGTTGTTCGACAAAGCCGACACGAAAAAACATCGGGAAATGCGAAACCCCGCCGCCATCAGGGCTGTGTTTGGCGCAAACCTCAAAACCCTGAGCGCAGATTATCCTTCTGTGGCGGGTCTGTGCCGCGATTTGGGAATCAACCGCACGCAATACAACCGATACTTGTCTGGAGAAAGCTTTCCAAGACCCGACGTGCTTGATCAGATCTGCACGTTCTTTGGCGTGGATGCACGGATATTGCTGGATCCTATCGAAGACCTGGATCCTGTGTCATCGGACCTATTGAACCAGAAGTTTTTGGAAGGCTACTTCGGTGGAGACGCCACAAAGGTGTCCCATACGCTGTTTCCAAGTGGTTTTTTCATGTTTGTCCGCCGTAGCTTTATTGACGATACGCAATTCACCACCGGTCTGGTTCATGTCACCCGCCGTAACAACTATACGTTCCTGCGGGGATTTGAGCCGCGCAGCGCGATGCGCAGCCAAGGGCTGTCTACGGCCTCGTCCAACCGTGAGTATCGCGGTCTCGTCCTGCGCCAGGAAGAAGGTGTCATGGCCGTGGTGACACACCGCAATTCTCTGGCTTGTTCCTTCAACTTTCTGACTCCAGAGACGTCGTTTCAATCCAACATCTGGGAAGGGTATGCCACCAGAACGGTGCGCGAAAAACTCACCGGCCGCAGGGCTGCGCGCATGGTTTATGAATATCTCGGCGAAAACACCAACGCGGTTTTGGCAGCAGCGCGCCAATCTGGCCTGGTCTCCAAAGACCAGGTTGCCCCGTTCCACCTGCGATTGCTGCGGTTAAGCGAAGAATTTCGCTGATGCTTGTCGCATCCGGACAACCTATGTCGTGAAAAGTGGGGATTTGTCCTGATTTTTTGGCAGGGTTGTTGTGTTCCACTGCAACTCTGAGGCTGCCCATGTCCGATACAGTCACCAATCTATCTTCTGTGCGCACCAGCGTGGAGCACGCCAATGGCCTGCCCAATGCACATTACATTGATCCGGCTGTTTTTGAGGAAGAAAAGCACGCCTTGCTCTTTTCTCAGTGGGCAGGTCTTGCCGTGGCGGCTGACGTGCCGGAGCCGGGCGATGCCAAGCCGATCACCTTTCTGGGCATGCCGCTTTTGCTCTTGCGGGACAAGGACGGGCAGGTTCGGGTATTTCAGAACATCTGCCGCCATCGCGGCATGATCCTGGTCGAAGAGCCGCGCAAAATCGAGGGGGCGATCCGCTGCCCCTACCATTCGTGGTGTTATTCCACCAAGGGCAAGCTGGTCTCAACCCCACATGTGGGCGGACCCGGCCACAACACACATGATGCGATCAAACGCGACGAGCTGGGCCTTCTTGAAGTGCGCAGCCATGTCTGGCGTGACGTGGTTTGGATCAATGCTTCTGGTGATGCGGCACCTTTTGAAGAAGTACATGCTGGTCTCATCACCCGCTGGGCGGAATTTGACAAACCGCTGTATCACGGTGGATCAGACAGTAGGTTTGAGCTGAGCGTGACGACCAACTGGAAGCTCGCGGTCGAGAACTACTGCGAAAGCTATCACCTGCCTTGGGTACATCCCGGCCTCAACAGCTACTCGCGGCTTGAAGATCACTATCACATCGAAAAGCCGGGCGCCTATTCCGGGCAAGGCACCATGGTCTATCGCCAGCTCAAGGGCGATGGCGGTGAGATCTTCCCGGATTTTGAGGGTGTCGGGGCCAAATGGAATGAACAGGCGGAGTATATCGCGGTTTATCCCAACGTACTTCTGGGCGTGCATCGCGACCATGCCTTCACCATCGTGCTTGAAACCAAGGGACCAGAGGCCACGGTGGAGCATGTTCATCTCTATTATGCGGCGCCCGAGACTGATGCCAAGTTGCGCGCCAAGAACACGGCACAATGGAAAGAGGTGTTTGAGGAAGACATCTTTGTGGTCGAGGGCATGCAGCGCGGGCGGCATGCCGATCAGTTCGATGGCGGACGGTTCTCACCCGTGATGGACAGCCCCACGCATTGCTTCCACGACTGGGTCGCGGGCAAGGTTGAGGCGCATCGGGGTGCCACCAAAGCCGCCGAATGAGCGAGAGCCTTGACGTGCAGATGATCGCGGCCCATGAGGCCGGGGATCGCATGGCGCTCATCCGGCTCTACACGCAAGCTGCTGATGCCGCCAATGACGAAAACGCAGCCTGTTTTTACCTGACCCACGCGTATGTATTCGCGCTGGAAGCGGGGTCGAATGAGGCGGAAAGGTTGAAGGCCCGGCTGGTGGCTGCGGGGCGGGAGCGGTATTTGGACTAATGGCTGCTTTGAGCCCATAGCAGCCGTTGCTTAAGTAGCCTGGTTTCATATACTTTGGCATATGGAAGTATCGGTAATTTTTGATTGTGAATACGATGGGGATGCTTCAGGCACCGTCTGGATCGTTGACAGCGAAAAAAACAGAGATTGGTTCCGCCGTCACTACAACGAACTCCAATCTGGCAGCGCGTATTTCTCAAGGGACGAGAGTGAAACAATTGCGTATCAGCTCTATCAGGTACTTGAGCTTATTGCTGACCATCAACCAGAATGGAAGTCCATCGTAGTTTCTGGGTTGGAAACAGCAGACTTGATAGGAGCTGATTATCTTAGAGACTTCGAGATTGAAGCGGTTGAGAGTGGTTTCGTGTTGCGATGAAGCGTCTTACAGCCGCGCCAAAACTGCGTCTTTTAGGTCCCGCAGACCCGCCAATCAGCCCTGATATTGCAACCAAAAGCGTTGGATGACTGCAATGAGCCCAAAGCGCGCTTCAACTCATTGTCAAAATTGCAGTCTGCCTAAGGCATATCCAATAGCGAAATCGTCAAGGTTCTTAGAAATGATCTGATCAACGCCGGGCCCAACCGCATGAACTTCACCATTTCCAGATGGGTCGGTATCGAGGAAAAAATAGACCCCCATTCCGTCGTCTGAAATAGGAATAAAATGACGTCTCTCAGTTCCTACTTGTTGCCATTCCCGAAGTTTTCTGCATTCGTCAACAACCTGTTGCCACATCGGAGGATCGTTTTTAGACCGTTCGATTATCCCGTAAATCTGAAACCCTTTAGCCATAACCGCTCCGAACTCTTCCAAAAACTCTCGATAAGCTGCTGGGAAAACAACTCCCAAAGTTTCTTGCGCTTCCGCAATCAATGTCGGGCAAACCCCTCCAGAAACTAGGCCTGTTTCGCATAGCTTGCGAAAGTCTTGTGTCATCATGGCAATGTCAGTTTTCCAAAGTGGTTAGGGGATTCTTTTGTAAACCTTCAAACAAGCTTAAAACATGTCGTTCTCGACTGAACAACTATCAAGAACTATGGGGCCGCTTTGTCCGCACACCCGGCCTTCACCCCTCCAACGCCTGCGCCAAATCCCCCTTCAAATCCTCGACATCCTCAATCCCCACGGAAAACCGAAGCATCCCTCCCGGCAAGCCTGACTGAGGCTCAATCGTGGGACGGTGCTCAATCAGGCTCTCAACCCCGCCCAAAGACGTGGCCCGGTGGATGAGCTTCAACCGCCCGGCCACCGCCAGCGCCGCATCAGCCCCGCCCTTGACGATAAACGACATCAGATACCCAAACCCGCCACACATCTGCCGCTTGGCCAGCGCATGGCCGGGGTGATCGGAAAGACCGGGATACAGCACCTGCTCCACCGCCGCATGGGCATCCAGAAATTCTGCCAAAGCCTGCGCATTGGCACTCATCCGTTCCATCCGCAGTGGCAGTGTGCGCATGCCGCGCAGGGTCAGCCAGGCTTCAAACGGGCCCATGATCGCCCCGGCCTGCAATCGGTCGGTCTTAATATCCGCCCACAGGTCATTCTCAGCGTCGCGGCAGGATAAAACCCCGCCCACCACATCGGAATGACCATTGATGGCCTTCGTGGTCGAGTGCATCGAGATATCGGCACCAAACGCCAAAGCCTGCGTCAGCACCGGGCTGGCGGCCGTTCCATCCACCACCAGCTTTGCCCCTGCCCCATGTGCCAGCGCAGCGGCCTGTGCGATATCGGTGATCTTCAGCCACGGGTTCGACGGCACCTCAATCCAGACCAAATCGGCAGGTGTGGCGCAGACTTGTGTCAGCACCTCAGGATCAGAGGCGTCTATCCGGTCCAAAGCAATACCGCGTCGCGCCGCGAACGCCTCGGCAAAGGTAGTCACGCCGTGGTAGATGCCTGATTGCAGCACAATCCGCCCACCATCGCGCACGGTGCGCAGCACCGACGCAGCGGCGGCCATGCCAGAAGGGAACAAGAGTGTGTCCGCTGCGCCCTCTAACTGGCGCAAGACGTCCTCAGACGCGCGCACCGTATCATTGTGATCGCGCGCATAGGAATTTGCTGCATTCAACAGCGCATACTCCGGATCGCGCAAAAACGTTGTCGCCGGGTGGATGCCCGGCACAAGACCTGCCGTGGCCTTATCCGTGGCCCCGGCCCCACGGGCTGCAATCGTGGCGGGTTTCATGTCTCTCTCCCTCATGCCAGCCCTTTTTGGAACAACCGCCCCGGCCCCCAGCCGTTGGCGTCAATCTCTGCCACCCGTAGCAAATGCCACAAAAGTGCCTGATTGGAACTTATGACCGGCACGCCAGTTTCAGCTTCCAATGTGTCGATGATCCCATAGGTGCGCAAATTGGTGCAGGAGGCAAAGACCGCATCGGCCTTATGGTTCTGCAGTGCCTCAAGAATTGCGGTCTTGGTCGAGGTCTCGCTGATCCGGGCCACATTGGGGTCGATCTCTTCGCCAAAGCTGGTCTCATGCACGACCGCGATCCCGCGCGCCTCCAGAAACTGCCGCATCGGGCTGGCCACCTGGCTGGTGTAAGGCGTGATCATGATGATCCGCTTGGCGCTGAGCGCCTGCAAACCCGCCAGCACGCCGCTGATCGGATTTGTGACCGGAAGGCCCGGGCGCACGGCATGCACCTGCTCTGTCACCGCATCAGGCCCGATCAAGACAGAGGCCGAGGTGCAGCCATAGCCAATCGCCTCAACCGTATCCGGCAAAAGCGACACTGACGCGGCCACGCGCGCCTGCATATCCATCAGCGACTGGGGTGTCACGGAAGGCGCGGAGTAGATGCGCGTATGATACAGCCCCACATCGCGGCCCTGTAATGTCTGACGCGCCTCAACCTCCAGCGTTTCATCGGTGCTCAAGACCACCAGGCCAAGACGTCGGGCCATGCCGTGATCCAATTCATATGTCATGGTGCCTCTCCTCTGGGCCAGCTAAGTGTACCGCCTGCAACAGCGGCCCCAACCCCGGTTGTGCTGGGACAAGACGTAGGCAATCCGCGCAGCACGCGCACGGCCAAATGTGCAAAGGCTTGCGCCTCCAGCATATCGCCATCAAGCCCGACCGCCTCTACCGGGTCAACTTTTGCGTCCAAAGCGGCGCGCAGCATCGCCATCATCACCGGGTTCTTGCGCCCGCCACCACAGACCAACACGCGCTCTGGCGGGGTTGGACAATGCTCCATACCCTGCAGCACCGCTGCCGCAGCCATGCCCGTGAGTGTCGCCACCGCATCGGCATCGCTCAGCTCACGCACCAGACCGATCATGTCGGCAAAGGCATCCCGGTCGAGCGACTTGGGCGGAATTTTCCGGAAATAGATGTCTTCAAGAAACAGCTCTAGCGCGCCTTGAGCCACAGTCCCTTGCAGCGCAAGTTTCCCATCGCGATCAAACGGCTCACTACGCCGGTCCATCATCACATCATTGATCGGCGCATTCGCCGGACCCGTGTCAAAGGCCAGCAGCGCGCCCTCCTCTTCGGGTTTGTCCTTTGTCGGATCAATCCAGGTGAGGTTGCCCACGCCCCCCAGATTGAGAAAGGCCAAAGGCCGCTCGGCCTGCATCCATTTGGCACAGGCGAAATGGAAAAACGGCGCAAGTGGCGCGCCCTCCCCGCCCAGTTCCACATCGGCACTGCGAAAATCCCAAACGACCGGCAGGTTGAGCGCCTCGGCCAAAGCTGCGCCATCGCCCATCTGATGCGTGCCACGCCCCTTTGGCTCATGCGCCAATGTCTGACCGTGAAAGCCAACGATCTCGGCCCCCTCAAAGCCTGAGAGCACGTCGAGATGCGCCTGTTGCACCATCGGCAATGCCTCTTGTCCCACCTCGCCGGGCCATTTGCCCAATGCGTCGCGCAACACTTCTTCCTCAGCACGGGAATAGCCGCGATAGGCCGTCTCGCCAAAGCCGAAAATCACCTCGCCATCGGTCTGAACCATGGCCGCGTCCACCCCGTCCAACGAGGTGCCCGACATCGCCCCCAAGGCCCAAACCGGGCCCGCTTTGATCCGGGCCTTCAACATGGCCTTTTCCTTCGTTCAAACCGCCCCTATACATGCCGCGCAAAGACACCCGGGACAAGCGATATGACCACCCAACCGAAATCAGATTTCCTGCGCGTGATGATCGAGCGCGGCTTTATGGCCGATTGCACTGATCTTGCGGCGCTTGACGCGGCTCTGATCAAAGGCGTGGTCCCGGCCTATATCGGCTTTGATGCCACCGCGAAATCGCTGCATGTGGGCTCGCTCATTCAAATCATGATGCTGCGCTGGCTGCAAAAGACCGGACACAAGCCGATTACGCTGATGGGCGGGGGCACGACAAAGGTGGGCGACCCGAGTTTTCGCGCCGATGAACGCCCCCTGCTCGATGATGCGGCCATTCAGGCCAATATTGATGGCATTCAGAAGGTGTTTGCCGCCTATGTGAATTACGGTGACCGGGCCACCGATGCCGTTATGCTCAACAATGATGAATGGTTGAGCGGTCTGAAATACATCGAATTTCTGCGCGACATTGGCCGGCATTTCTCGGTCAACCGCATGCTGGCCTTTGAGTCGGTAAAATCGCGTCTGGACCGGGAACAAAGCCTCAGCTTTCTCGAATTCAACTACATGATCCTGCAGGCCTATGACTTCATGGAGCTGAACCGCCGCTATGGCTGTCTCCTGCAGATGGGCGGTTCGGATCAGTGGGGCAATATCGTGAACGGCATCGACCTGACGCGGCGTGTCCTTGATCACGAGGTTTACGGCCTCACGTCACCGCTGCTGGAAACCGCCGATGGCCGCAAGATGGGCAAAAGCCAGGATGGCGCTGTCTGGCTCAATGCCGACATGTGCGCGCCCTACACGTTCTGGCAATTCTGGCGCAACACGATGGATGCCGATGTGGGGCGCTTCCTGAAGCTTTACACCGAATTGCCAGTGGATGAATGCGACCGCCTCGGCGCACTCGCCGGATCAGAGATCAACGCGGCCAAGATCATTCTGGCCAATGAGGTCACAACGCTTTTGCATGGGGCTGATGCCGCGCAGGCCGCAGAAACCACAGCACGCGAGGTCTTTGAGAAAGGCGGCGTTGGGGATGATTTGCCAACACTTGAACTGTCTGCGTCGGATATCGGTGACGGCGTGTCCATCGTGCAGCTAATCGTGAAATGCGGCCTTGCCAAATCCGGCAAGGATGCCAAGCGATTGATTGCGGAAAATGGGGCCAAACTTGACGATGCCCCGCTCACCGATGCTGGTCTGATGATCGATGCAAATGCCCTCTCCTCACCGATCAAGCTTTCGGCCGGAAAAAAACGGCATGCGCTGGTGAAGCTCGTCGACTGATCGGAATTTGCGGATAACGCGGCCTGTCACAAAACTTTCGCAGAACATCGATTGCATCATGGCTCATATATCGATAATTCCCGATGCATGGATACATCTACCGCCCTTTCCGCCCTGCAGGCGCTCTCGCATGAGACCCGGCTTGAGGTGTTTCGCCTGTTGATGCGGGCCGGGCCCGAAGGGCTTGCCGCGGGTGACATCGCGACAACCTGCGGCGTGCGGCAGAACACCATGTCATCGCATCTGTCGATCCTTACGCAGGCAGGTCTGATCGTTTCGGAACGCGACGGGCGCACCATTCTGTACCGAGCCAATGTAGGGGGTATTCAAAACCTTCTGGGTTTTCTGATCGAGGATTGCTGCGGTGGAAATCCTGCTGAATGCCAACCCCTGATCCAACAACTTGCCTGCCCATGCTGAGGACCATGCCATGTCGTCAAGTTCATCCGAATTGAAAAACGTCCTGTTTCTCTGCACCGGAAACTCCGCTCGCTCACTCATCGCCGAAGCGGTCATGCAGCGCGAGGGCTTGGGACGGTTCAACGCCTATTCCGCCGGGTCACAGCCCACTGGCGCGCCAAACCCGCACGCCATCGCCGTGCTGGAACAGCTCAACCACGACACCAGCGGCTTACGCTCCAAAAGCTGGGATGAGTTTTCCGGACCCGACGCCCCGAACATGGATTTCGTCTTCACCGTTTGTGACAACGCTGCCAATGAGACCTGCCCGTTCTGGCCGGGACAACCCATCAGCGCGCATTGGGGTCTGCCCGACCCCGCCGCAGTCACCGGCTCTGATGCCGAAATTGGCCTGGCCTTTCACGACACCTACCGCATGCTGCGCAACCGCATTTCCATCTTTGTGAACCTGCCGTTCTCGCAACTGGACGGGCTGACGCTCAAGAAAGAACTCGACGCCATTGGCGCGCACAAAGACCAAAAGGATCCTGAACCCACATGACGTTTGACTTACCACGTCGCCTCACGGCGGAATTTCTGGGTACGCTCTTGCTGGTCTGCACCGTGGTCGGCTCGGGCATTATGGCCGAGACGCTGACGGAAGATGTCGCCGTGGCCTTGTTGGGCAATGCGATCCCGACCGGGGCCATCCTGTTCGTGCTGATCACCATTCTGGGGCCAATCTCCGGCGCGCATTTCAACCCGGCCGTGACCTTTGCCTTCCTGCTCCGGCGAGAGATTTCCGGGAGCGACGCGATGGCGTTCATGGTGGTGCAGGTCGCAGGCGGTGTCCTTGGCACGGTCATCGCTCATGGCATGTTCGCCCTGGACCTGTTCCAAGCGTCGACAACCGTACGCACAGGCGGCGCGCAGTGGTTTGCCGAGGTTGTGGCCACCTTTGGCTTGGTCGGTGTGATCCTGGGCGGGTTGCGGTTCAAGGCAGAGGCCGTGCCCATGTTGGTGGGCCTTTATATCACCGCGGCCTACTGGTTCACCGCGTCGACCTCATTTGCCAATCCGGCCGTAGCCATTTCTCGGGCGTTCACGGACACATTTTCCGGCATCAGGCCGGCGGACCTGCCCGGCTTTATCACTGCTGAAATCATCGGGGCGGCCATTGCCGTGGCCCTCTTTGGTTGGCTTTTGAAGGCCACACCCTATGTGGAACGCGCATGAGCGAATGCCCAAACCTTGCGCCGGATGCGCTGCACCGCGTGAAGGATGCGCGCCTTTTTCCAACAGAAAGACCGACGCATCCACCGCGCATCCTCCTGCTCTACGGCAGCCTGCGAGAGCATTCTTATTCAAGGTTTCTCAGCGAAGAGGCCGCTCGGCTGTTGACCCATCTGGGCGCGGACACAAAGTCATTTGATCCGCAAGGCCTACCCTTGCCCGATGATGCAGAGGTCACCCATCCCAAGGTCGCCGAGCTGCGTGAGTTGGTCATGTGGTCGGAAGGCATGGTCTGGGTCAGCCCTGAGCGCCACGGGGCGATGACCGGCGTGATGAAATCGATGATCGACTGGATCCCGCTGGCTCCGATTGGCGGCATTCGCCCCACACAAGGCAAGACACTCGCGCTGGCGCAGGTCTGCGGCGGGTCGCAAAGCTTTAACGCGGTCAACCAGATGCGCATCCTGGGGCGCTGGATGCGGATGCTGACCATTCCCAACCAGTCTTCGGTGCCCAAAGCCTGGGATGAGTTCGACAAACACGGCCGCATGAAGCCGGGCCCCTACTACAACCGCATCGTGGATGTGATGGAAGAGCTGATGAAGTACACGCTGTTGACCCGTGCGCAGTCTGAGTATCTTACGGATCGGTATTCCGAGCGGGTGGAAAGCCTTGAAACGTTGTCGAAACGGGTGAATGCACCGAAGGCGATTTGAGGGTGGTTTGTTTTTGCGGAATTTCTGTTTTGAGTCCTTCAAAGACATTCGTTCACCTCGCCAAGGGCACGGAATCGAGGGGCGC
This sequence comes from Roseovarius sp. S88, assembly GCF_037023735.1. Lineage (GTDB taxonomy): Bacteria > Pseudomonadota > Alphaproteobacteria > Rhodobacterales > Rhodobacteraceae > Roseovarius > Roseovarius phycicola. The sequence continues at coordinate 2,165,600 of NZ_CP146069.1, forward strand.
AGCCCCGCCGTGCCAGCGACGGACCGGCCCTAAGGGCCGTCGCTTTGTCGATGCTAGGCGCTACGAATATCCGTCATGATGGCTTGGCAGGCATAAAGCGCACCTATCAAACGAAAAACGCGCCGTCCCCCGGTCCGTCGCTGGCACGGCGTAAATCAAACGGCAGCTTCGTCCTGCACAGCCGCCCACTACCGCGTGGCAAGAGCATCCTGCAACAACCCACGCACCTGAACAGGATCGACATCCTCGGCGACAAATGCTTCGCCAATGCCGCGCGCCAGGATAAATCGCAGGCGGTCGTCGATCACCTTCTTGTCCTGTGCCATAAGGTCCAGCAAACCCTCCGCATCAGGCAATTCTCCTGATATATCAGACAGATCAACCTTCATCTTCATGCCACGCAGATGCGCCCGCACGCGGCTTGGATCCTCCTGCGCACATAGCCCCATACGCGACGATAACTCAAACGCCAGCGCACAGCCGACGGCTACGCCTTCCCCATGCAACAGCCGGTCCGAATATCCCGTCGCCGCCTCCAGCGCATGGCAGAACGTGTGGCCCAGGTTCAAAAGCGCGCGGTCGCCCATCTCGGTCTCGTCGCGCACCACGATCTCGGCCTTCATCTCAACCGAGCGTTTGACCGCATAGAGCCGTGCCTCTTTGCCCCCGCCTGCCACATCAGGGCCATTTGCCTCCAGCCAGTCGAAAAACGCCGCATCGCCTAGAAGCCCGTATTTCACCACCTCGCCATAGCCGGCAAGGAAATCGCGCTCGGTCAGCGTGTCGAGCACGTCAATGTCGGCAAGCACCATAGCCGGCTGATGAAACGCCCCGATCAGGTTCTTGCCATGCGGCGCGTTGATCCCTGTTTTACCGCCCACAGAGCTGTCAACCTGCGCCAACAGGCTGGTGGGAATCTGAACAAAACGCACGCCGCGCCGCAAAACGGCGGCGGCAAAGCCCACGAGGTCTCCGATCACCCCGCCGCCCAGGGCGATGACCACATCCCGACGCTCGACCTTTTCTGACAAAAGCCATTCCACCGCGCGTTCGAAGTGCGGCCAGGATTTTGTCGCCTCTCCTGCGGGCAAGGTTAATGAAGATGACTGAACGCCCGCAACCTCCAGCGCCTTAGTTAACGTCGCCAGATGCGCGCCCGCGACGGTTTCATCGCTGATGATCGCCACCTGCGGACGGTTGAGAAGCGGGGTTATGTACCGCCCTGCATCCGGCAACACGCCGGACCCGATATGAACGTCATAGGCGCGCTCGCCCAACCCCACATGCACCGTTTCGATCATGACAGTGCCTCCAACACGTCTTTGCGCCCCAAAAGCGCGTTCCGCACGTGACCCGCCATAGTGTCTATCGAGTACTCAGGGCGTGCTTCAACCTCCAGATCAGCCATCTGGTACCGCGGAAGGCGTTCTTCATAAAGCGACTTCAGCGTCTGAAAAGGATTATCTGTGCGCAATAACGGTCTGGTATCCTTATGTTTTACGCGGTTCCACAAGAGGTCCAGATCAGCCTTAAGCCACACGGATACGCCCTTGTCGTGGATCATGGCTCTGTTACGCTCAGATAGAAACGCGCCACCTCCGGCGGATAGAATGCCTCGTTCCTCGTCCAAAAGCCGTTCGATCACCTCGCTCTCACGATCCCGGAAAAAAGCCTCGCCGTCACGCTCAAAAATTTCTTTGATCGACATATTGGCCGCAGCCACGATCTCGACATCCGAGTCAAGGAACGGTACATCAAGCATGGCCGCCAACGCCTTGCCCACAGCGGTTTTTCCTGCGCCCATCATCCCCACAAGAACCACCGTTTTTTTCAACTTCCAGGTGTTTTCCGAGGTCAAACTTCGGCGCTCCCCTGCCAATTTTTCAAGCTTTGTCACTGAATGACGTGATCTTGGGCAAAAGGCCAGTTATAAGTTGGACAAAACAATGGAAAGCGAGCAGGCAGGCGCAACATGTTACGGCTTATAAAATTTTTGCTGTACTTAATCGGATTGGGGTTCATCGCGTTGGTGGCATACGCATATATCGGGCCGTTTTTCGGCGCTGACTTTTCTCCGCCAAGCGAAGAGATCCGTCAGGAAATCATTCTTGAGAGTTCTTAACGCGTTAACACTTGTTTCTATCATCGCGTCCCCAGCCCTCGCCGAAGAGCCGCTGTCCGCGATTGACTGGCTGAAGGATCCCGCCCCAATCAGCCTGACTCAACCGCTTGTCACGCCGTTGCTGGACACACCCGAAGAGACTGGCAGCACGACACCAGATGTAACGGTCGCCCCTCTTGGCACGACACAATCCGAGACAATCGGGCTTTTGCCGTTTAGCACAACCGGGCTGCCGCCAGAGCTTTGGTCTGCGTCGCAGGCGGACACGATATCGGCGATGTTTGATCGCATATCGACTGATCCGCTGCCCGCGCTTCAGGCGCTCTATTACACACTGCTTCTGGCCGAAGCAGAGGCGCCTAGCGCACAAAACGCGCCATCCGAGACCTTCTTGCAGGACCGCGCCGCGACGCTCATGCGGATGGGCGCAGTGGATCCCGCCCTTGCCCTGATCGAACAAGCTGGTCCGCAACAGCCTGCGGTCTTTGATCTTTGGTTCGATCTGGCGCTTTTGACCGGGACCGAAGATCAGGCCTGTCGAGCCCTCTCTGCCAACCCCACGCTCACACAAAACTATGAGACGCGGATTTTCTGTTCGGCCCGAGATGGCGACTGGCAAACGGCAGCACTCACGTTTGAGACGGCCAATGCCCTTGGTCTGCTGGATGACACGACCGGCACCCTTTTGGCGCAATACCTTGATCCTGAGACAATAGAAGCCGCACCCAACCTGCCGCCCAGCCGAAACATGACACCGCTCGGTTTCCGACTTTTTGAGGCCGCAGGCACGCCCATGCCCACACGCAATCTGCCACGCGCCTTTGCCGTGGCGGATCTGCGTGGCGTTTCTGGCTGGAAAGCAGAAATTGAAGCAGCCGAACGGCTTGCCCACACAGGCGCCCTGCCCGCCAATCGTCTTTTGGGCCTTTACACGTCGCAACGCCCCGCAGCCTCCGGTGGTGTGTGGGAACGCGTTTCCGGTGTTCAGGCTTTGGAACGCGCTTTGAACCAAAACAACACCGATGCCGTGGCACGCGCCTTGACAAAACTCTGGCCAGACATGCGGCGCGAAGGCCTCGCAGTGGCGCTGGCGACGCTCTACGGCCCTGCCCTGGCGCGACTGGATTTGCCAACACCTGCGGCCTCGATGGCCTACCATGCGGGCCTTTTGTCACCAGACTATGAGACGCTGGCGCAAGCTTTGCAGCCCAACAACAGAACCGACCGGTTCCTGCAATCTGTCGCCCTTGGCACGCCGGACCGCAGCCTTGCGGCCAGCACAACCGAGATTGCCATCGCCGAGGCTTTTGGGCGAACCGAAGCCTCGCCTGATCATCGTGGCATGCTCGACACGGGCCGTCTGGGACAGGCCATTCTGAGTGCCGCCCTTCAACTTGATGCCGCAGGCCCCAACCAAAGCCGCGATATCATCTCTGGCCTGTCGACCCTACGTGCCGTGGGGCTAGAGGACACCGCCCGCCGTGCCGCCTTGCAAATCCTGCTGCTCAAGGCGCGCTCATGACCGCCCGGCATTGGATGTCGGGGTTTCTAGAGGCGCAGGCCGCTGAGTTGGGGGCATCGGAAAACACGTTGCAGGCCTATGCCCGTGACCTGCGCGACTATGCCGACTGGTCCGTCAAGGAAGGGCATGATCCCTGCACCGCAGGACAGCTTGAGATCGAGGCGTATCTCACCCATTGCGATGATCAGGGACTGGCGCGATCAACCCGCGCGCGGCGGCTGTCGGCGATTAAACAGTTTTACCGCTTTGCTTTTGACGAACGCCTGCGTGACGACAACCCCGCCATCAAGATCAGCGGTCCGGGACGGGAAAAATCCCTGCCCAAGACGCTCGATCTGGATGAGGTGGACCGGCTTTTGCGCGCCGCCACAGAGGTCGGGCGCACGGAAGCTGACCGCAGCCGCAATACCTGTTTGATGGAGCTTCTCTATGCCACCGGCATGCGGGTGAGTGAGCTTGTCTCCCTGCCGGTGGCCACCGTGCGAGGCGGTCCTGAAATGCTCCTGATCAAGGGCAAGGGCGGCAAGGAACGCATGGTCCCGCTGTCGCCCTCGGCCCATGAGGCGGTTGAGGATTGGCTGGCGCATCGCGACACGGCACAAGAAAAGAAACGTGCAGAGTGCAAACCGGATTCGGCGTTTCTCTTCCCATCCTCCGGCAAACTGGGGCATATGACACGACACAGGTTTTACATGCTGATCAAAGAGTTAGCCGTCTGTGCCGGCGTGTCCCCTGACAAGGTGACACCACATACGTTGCGCCATGCCTTTGCTACGCATCTTCTGGCCAACGGGGCAGACCTGCGCGTGATCCAAACCCTTCTGGGTCATGCCGACGTGGCCACGACCGAGATTTACACCCATGTGCTGGATGAACATCTGCGCGACCTGGTGAACGATGCACATCCCATGATGAAACGGGCGCGCGGCGAGGATTAGGTTTGGCCGCTTGTTGGGGCAAATCCAATGAGACGTCGAAGCGCGACCCATCAAAAAAGAAAGACATCCGTGTCCAGATTGCCAAGGTCTTGAACCTTCATGATGGCTGTCCCTTGAATGACACCGCTCTGCACCCCATAACCCAAGGAACTACTTGGATAAGACCCTAGATGGAACCCGTATCATCTTCGCTCGACGCGGCCTTTTGGATCACCTGCCTTTCAATTCTTGGGCTCTTGGTCCTCTCGGCCTGTTTCTCGGGCAGTGAAACCGCGCTGACGGCTGCGTCGCGCGGTAAATTGCGTGCGCAGGCTGAAAAAGGCTCAAAAGGCGCCGAAAAGGCGCTTGAGATCACAGAAGACAATGAACGCCTGATTGGCTCGGTCCTTTTGGGCAATAACCTTGTAAACATCTTGGCCACGTCGCTGGCCACGGCCCTCTTCACGCGGCTTTTCGGCGAATCCGGAGTGGCTCTGGCCACACTGGTCATGACCTTGCTGGTTCTTATCTTCGCTGAGGTTTTGCCAAAAACCTACGCCATCACGAACGCCGAAGTGGCCGCCTCCAAGGCCGCCCCGGTCATCAAGTTTATCATTCGCATCTTTGATCCGGTCGTATCGGCGGTGCGGGTTCTGGTGCGCGGTGTCCTGAGCCTGTTTGGCGTCAAAACCGATCCGGACAGTCACATCCTTGCCGTGCGCGAGGAGATCGCCGGTGCGCTTTACCTCGGCCATTCCGAAGGTGTGGTCGAAAAAGAAGACCGCGACCGCATCCTTGGCGCTCTGGATCTTGGCGAACGTGCTGTGGAAGAAATCATGCTTCACCGCAGCCAGATCGAAATGATCGACGCCGAGCTGGACCCCGAGGCGATCCTTGATCAATGCCTGAAAAGCAATCACACCCGCCTGCCCGTTTTCCGAGATGACCCCGACAACATCATCGGCGTGGTCCATGCCAAAGACCTCTTGCGCGCCATGCACAAGCTGATCACGCAGGATTTCGGCAATCGCGAGTTGCTGAAGAATTTTGACATCTGCTCGGTGGCGATGAAGCCTTATTTTGTGCCGGAAACCACCACGCTGGACGACCAGATGCGGCAATTCCTGCGCATGCGTTCGCATTTTGCACTGGTGGTCGATGAGTATGGTGACCTTCAGGGTCTGATCACTCTGGAGGATATTTTGGAAGAGATCGTCGGTGAGATTACGGACGAATTCGACCCACAAGCCGAGCATCCGATCCGGCGCGCCGATGATGACCAATTTCTCATTGACGGCGCCATGACCATCCGCGACCTCAACCGCGCGACAGACTGGACCCTGCCCGATGATGAGGCCAACACCGTCGCTGGTTTGGTCATTCATGAGGCTCAGATCATCCCCAACGTGAAGCAGGTCTTCAACTTCCACGGCTTCCGCTTTGAAGTCGTCGAAAAGCAGGACAACCGCATCACCAAGCTGAAGATCCGCAAGCTCTGAGGGTCAGGCCGGGTTTGAGTATTTTTAAGAACGATGAAAGATTAAGGTCTTTGCCCTGTCTGTCACTGTTCCCCAAAAACTCTCGCCGAAGGTGTCAAGCGCGCAGTTTTTCGCCCTTGGGATCAAACGGCGGCTCATGCAGGATACGACCTTTGTGTGGCTGCCCCAGAACCATGACTTCCACGTCATCCCCTGCCTTCACCGTGCCGGATTTCACATAGCCAAGCGCCAGGCTCATACCCACTGTGTAACCATAGGTACCCGAGGTCACGCGGCCCACCGGGTTGCCCTTGGAATCCCGGATGGGTTCGCCGCCCGTGGCATCAGCGTTCGAGGCGTTGACCGCGTCTTCGTCAATATGAATGAGCACAAGCTCTTCGCGTGTGGGCTCAGACATCACCTTAGCCGTGGCCTCTTTGTGCAGGAAGTCCTTGTCCATTTTGCACAGCGGCGCAAAGCCCACCTCATGCGGGAAATACTCTGGGCTGTATTCGCGGGACCATGAGCCATAGCCCTTCTCCACGCGCATCGACATCAGGGCGCGGCCGCCCACGGGCCCTGCGCCAAACTCTTTGCCGACCTCCAGAAGCGCGCGGTAGAGTTTTTCTTGATCTTCCGTCTTGCAGTGCAATTCCCAGCCCAGATCGCCGGTGAAGCTCACACGAAGGGCCAAACAGCGCACACCGGCCAGATCAATCATCGCCGATCGCATGAACGGCATGTCCTCAGTCGCCAGAGAATGGTTGGTCAAGCGCTGCAACATATCACGAGACTTGGGTCCAGCCACGTTAAAGCCGCACATGGCCTCGGTGTGGCTTTCAAATGTCGTGACGTCTGGCAATGGTACCATGTCAAAGAACCGCTTGTGATAGCGTTCGGCCATACCAGACGAGATGACCCAGAACTCGTCTTCTGCCACGCGGGTCACAGTCGCATCCCCGGCAATTCCGCCACGCACACCGATCAGCGGTGTGAGGCAGGACCGACCCACAGATTTTGGCATCCGGTTGGCAAAAACGGCATTCAGCCAATCCTCTGCGCCCGGCCCTTTCACGTGATACTTGGCGAAGTTCGAGATATCGATGATACCCGCGCGGTCGCGCAGCATCTTGCATTCCTCACCCACAGGTCCCCACCAGTTCTGGCGGGTGAACCCGTTCGTGTCCTCGACCCCCGGTGCATCGGCAAACCATTGCGGATGCTCCCAGCCGTAGTTGAGGCCAAAGACCGCGCCCATGTCCTTTTGCAGATCATAGATGGGTCGTGTGCGCACAGGCCGGCCCGCCGCACGTTCCTCATTCGGGTAGTGGATGGCAAAGCGATGCGCATAGACATCCTCGACCTTGGCTTTGACGAATGTCTTGTCATTGGCCCAAAGCCCAAACCGCGCGATATCCCAGGGGAACATGTCATAGAGCATTTCGCCCTCAACGATCCAGTGGCTGACCATGAGGCCCATCCCTGCCGACTGGCTGAAGCCCGGAATGATGCCGCCCACCATGAAGTAGTTCTTCAACTCCGGCACAGGGCCAAGGATCACGTTGCTATCGGGCGACCAGATCATCGGGCCATTGATGACCCGCTTGATGCCGGCCTCGGCCGCAACCGGCACGCGGTCCATTGCTCGCATGACATTTTCCATGATCCGGTCGAGATCATCGGCAAACAGATCATGGGCAAAATCAAGCGGCGTGCCGTCCTCGGCCCAGAACTTCATGTCTTTCTCGTAGGCCCCAATCAGCAGGCCCTTGCCTTCCTGGCGGAGGTAATATTCGCCATCACGGTCCGCGACCGAGGGCAACCGCCGGTCCATCCCGTCGATCTCGGCAATCGTTTCGGTCACGAAATACTGGTGTTCTGTGGGTTGCAGCGGCACCTCAATGCCCGCCAGTGCGGCCACTTCGCGCCCCCAAAGCCCAGCACAGTTGATCACCCATTGGGTCTCGATATTGCCCTTGGGCGTCTCCACAATCCATGTGCCATCTGGCTTCTGTGTCGTGGCCGTGACCGGCGTGAAGCGGTGAATTTCCGCGCCCCGCTGCCGCGCGCCAACCGCATAGGCGTTGGTCACGCCCGAAGGGTCTACATTGCCGCCATCCGGCTCCCACATGATGCAACGGATGCCATCGAAATTGACGAGGGGATGTTTTTCCTCGGCCTCTTCGCGAGTGATCTCGTGAAAGTTCATCCCGTAAAGCTGTGCCTTGGCGGCCTGCAGCTTTAGCTGATGCTCCCGGTTCTCGGTCTGCGCCAGATAGAGCGAACCAGGCTGGAACACGCCACAGCTTTGCCCGGTCTCCTCCTCCAGCGAATTGTAAAGGTTCATCGTGTAATGCTGCAGACGAGAGATATTCGCGCTGTCATGCAGCCCATGGATATTCGCCGCTGCATGCCATGTGGAGCCTGATGTCAACTCATTGCGCTCCAGCAACACCACATCCGTCCACCCCAGCTTGGTCAGGTGATAGAGCACCGAGCAGCCAATCACGCCGCCTCCGATAACAACTGCTTGTGCGTGGGTCTTCATTGGTCTCACCTCTGTCGCCAGTTTGATATCAAACTGCACACTTGCGCGCATGTCTGATGCACATTCCGCGACATCCTTCGTCGCTCGTAGAGTTTTGTCGTTTCAGTTTGCGACAGCTTGTTTCGGATTGCGGCACCACATGTCATGCTGCGAAAACGTCTCGGCGGTAGTCAAGTCGTGCGTCATAAGCGCCTCAGAACCTGAATACGTTACAAAGGCTTCACTTCGACTTGAACCAACGTGACGGGCCGACCTCTAGCATTACAACCGACATGCCGCCATCTTCGCCAGGTCACTGCAACAAAGGATCATTCCATGACATTCACACGTCGTCAATTCGCGGGCCTCACTCTGGCCGCAACCGCCACTGCCGCTCTGGGGGCCACCCCGGCGCTGGCAGGATCAGATGTGCGTAAAGGCACGCTTTCGGGACGCCAAGGGTACAACGTCACTGGCACCGTAAAAGTCAAGAAAGTTGACGGCAAAACCAAAGTCGTGCTTGCTGATGACTACGTGTTTGATCCCGCGAAAAACCCACCAGACATCAAGATCGGCTTTGGTTCGGGCGAGAAATACGCCAAAGGCTCCAAGATCCATGACAAACTGACTGTCAAGAAAGGCGAAGCCACGTTCGAAGTGCCCGCCGGGATCGACACCGATAAGTATGACGAGCTCTATATTTACTGCGAGCAGTTCACCGTCATTCTGGCCGTTGCACCTTTGAAATAATCCCCCTCAGGTACTGCAGCACAGCATTAAACCGCCGGAAACGGCGGTTTTTTGTTGCCCATATGCATTTCCAATCGCGGGATTTTGCGACAGGGTCCGATCATGTACGCCCAAGACTCTTTCTTTGATCTTTCCCTTTGGGGGCGCACAGGGCTTTTGTGCCTGAGCGCCACGCTGTTCATCCTGTTTCTGTTTCTCGCACGCCTTTTGTATCGCATCCCGCGCATTTGGCCACGCGTCCTGGGATCGATCTTGCTGTTCTGGCTCTTCGTCTGGGTCTCGCCACAGATTTACTACCAGTACTATCATCTCCTGTTTGAATTCCTGCCCGACCAATGGGTCATCGGCTGGCCACCAGGTCCGATCAAACCTCTTCAATTCCTGACGTTCCAAGGCCCTCAGAACCTCTCAGCACACAGTCAGGGCGTTTTGGGCTGGTGTCTTTTGGTCGTGCCGCTCATCCAACGCAGACCGTGCGGAACGGCATAAACATCGCATTCCCGGAAACAGCCATCGGACAGCGAATGCCATCGCATTGTCCAAGTCTTGTCGCGATTTTGGGCTAGAACGGGCATGCGGCGCCGCTTCTTCGCCGCGGCAACACCGGTGGCAGATGCAGCGAAAACCGACCATCTTGGGCTTTGTGACCGCGCCGCTGCGGTGGGCGTTGGGGGGTCTGCGGCGCGCCCTACGCAACATCGCCTGGCGCATGCTGCACGACGCATCAGAATACCGAGATGTGCGCCTCCTCATTCATTTCCGGGCGCCGGATGGCTCTCTGGGCCGGATCAAGGCCGCACTTGACCGGATCGCCGATATCGATCCCATCACGTTCGCCAAAATTCCACGGTTTTTGCCGGGTGGCATCGTTGCCGACGCCGCCAACTATTCGACCGCCTGGTACTCGGTTCAGCGCAAGGCCTGCGTGATCGGCCCAACAGCGCTGCAATCCTATGACCTCGACGACATCGCGCTTTGCATCGTGCACGAGCTTTGCCACGCACGGCTCTTTGCCGCCGGGTTTGGCTATGACGGCGCCCAGTTTCGCACCCGCATCGAAAAGATCTGCATTCGCCGAGAAATCGGCTTTGCGCGCAAACTGGAAGATCGCGATGTCAAAGACGGGTTCTACTCCGATTGGCTGGCCGAGAAGCTCACCGAGATCAAACCGGAGAACTACTCCGAAGAAAGCTTTCGCAAACGCCAAAGGCTGGCATTTCTGAAGAAGCTTCGGTTGCTCAAGCAGATCAACACGCCCCACTGCCTGCGGCGGCGGATCGTCATGAAAGCAAGACGTCGCTTTCAACGTCAGCGCCAGATAGCAGATGACCTAGGCAACGCGGTCCGCACGGACGCGACAAAGTCATGAACGGATGACGGATTTCGCACCGACGCTATACCGACGTATTACCGACGTGATACCGACGCTCTAAACCCTGCTTTTTCAACGCTTTCGGCGGCTGACAAAAGAAACGACAATCCTTGTCGCAAATGGACATGCCTCAAGGTGGTAACCCGACAGTTTGGATGTAACAGACAAAGGGAGAGCCCCATGAAAACCACCACGCGTGTGGCCGTGATCGGCGGCGGAGTTGTCGGGTGCAGTGTGCTCTATCACCTGACCAAGCTTGGCTGGTCAGATGTGACGCTGATTGAGCGCTCGGAACTGACCTCGGGGTCCACATGGCACGCGGCGGGCGGGTTTCACACGCTCAATGGCGACACGAACATGGCCGCGCTGCAGGGCTATACGATTAAGCTTTACAAAGAGTTAGAGGAAATCACCGGCATGTCTTGCGGCCTGCATCACGTGGGTGGCGTGACGCTGGCAGACAACAAAGACCGGTTCGACATGCTCCTCGCTGAGCGCGCCAAGCACCGCTACATGGGGCTGGAGACAGAGATTGTCGGCCCTGACGAGATTCGCAAAATCGCGCCCATCACAAACACCGACGGCATCCTCGGCGCGCTTTATGATCCGCTGGATGGTCACCTTGACCCCTCGGGCACAACCCATGCCTATGCCAAGGCCGCGCGCATGGGCGGGGCCAAGATCCTGACCAATTGTAAGGTCATGGAAACAAATCAGAATCTCGATGGAAGCTGGGATGTCGTCACCGAACGCGGCACCATTCACGCCGAGCATGTCGTCAATGCCGGCGGTCTCTGGGCGCGCGAAGTTGGCGCAATGGCGGGTGTCTATGTGCCCATCTATCCGATGGAGCATCAGTATCTCGTCACCGAGGAAGTCCCTGAAATCGCTGAGATTATCGATGCGGGCGAAGAGCACCCCCACGTGATGGACCCCGCCGGGGAAAGTTACCTCCGACAAGAAGGCCGCGGGCTTTGCATCGGATTTTATGAACAGCCCTGCCGCGCGTGGTCCATTGACGGCACGCCTTGGGAGTTCGGCCACGAACTCCTTCCCGATGACTTTGACAAAATCGAGCAATCCATTGATTTTGCTTACAAACGCTTCCCCTGCCTTGAACGTGCCGGGGTGAAATCCGTCATCCACGGTCCCTTCACATTCGCCCCCGATGGGAACCCTTTGGTCGGCCCTGTTCCGGGCCTCAGAAATTACTGGTCCGCCTGCGGTGTCATGGCCGGGTTCAGCCAGGGCGGTGGCGTGGGCCTGATGCTGGCGCAATGGATGGTTGAGGGCGAATGCGAACGCGATGTGTCGGCGATGGACGTCGCCCGCTATGGCGACTGGATCACGCCGGGCTACACCCTGCCCAAGGTGATCGAGAACTACCAGAAACGCTTCTCCGTTTCCTATCCCAACGAAGAACTCCCCGCCGCGCGCCCGTTCCGGCAGACGCCGATGTATGACGTGTTTGACGCCATGGGAGCGGTCTGGGGGCATCAATATGGGCTGGAGGTTGTGAACTATTTTGCCCAAGGTGATGAGCCGCGATTTGAGACACCCAGTTTCCGCCGTTCCAACGCGTGGGAGGCGACCGCCCGTGAAGTGAAGGCCGTGCGACAAAGCGTTGGAATCAATGAGGTTCATAACTTTGGCAAGTACCTGGTAACAGGTGCGAATGCCCGTGAATGGCTTGACCGGATCATGGCCGGGCGCATTCCAAAACCGGGGCGGATCAGCCTGACACCCATGCTGTCGCACAAGGGGCGTCTGATCGGGGATTTCACGGTTTCCTGTCTCAGCGATACCGCCTTTCAACTGACCGCCTCTTACGGCTCACAAGCCTACCATATGCGCTGGTTCCAGATGAATGAGACGGAGGGTGTGGAGCTTGAGAACATCTCGGACCGGCTGAACGGCTTTCAGATTGCAGGCCCCAAGGCGCGCGATCTGCTGCAATCCTGCACCCGCATGGACATCTCAACCATGCGATTCATGGATGTGCGGCATGTGACGGTCGGGATGGCCGACTGCCTTGTCCAGCGCGTCAGCTACACCGGTGATCTGGGATATGAGATCTACTGTGATCCCATGGCCCAACGGGCGCTTTGGACCGTGCTATGGGAGGCGGGCCAAAGCTTTGGCATCAAACCTTTCGGCATGCGCGCGATGATGTCGCTCAGGTTGGACCGGTTCTTTGGGTCCTGGCTCAGCGAATTTTCACCTGATTATACCCCGGCGGAAACCGGCATGGACCGGTTCATCAGCTTTACCAAGAACAGCGATTTCATCGGCCGCGCTGCGGTTGAGGCAGAACGGACCTCAGGGTCTGCACGCACACTGGTGCCGTTCGAGGTCGCGGCTCTGGACGCAGATGTGCATGCCTATGAGCCCGTCTGGATCAACGGCAAGGTTCAGGGCTTCTGCACCTCCGGCGGCTATTCGCATCACGCCGACAAATCCATCGCGCTGGCCCTGATTCCCACAGAGTTGGCAAAACCGGGGCTACAGGCCGAAATCGAAATTCTGGGCGAAATGCGCCCGGCGCAGTTGATCTCTGAGCCATACTTTGATCCCGAAGGCACACGCATGCGCGGCTGAAGCACGGCTTGCCGGTCAGGCTCTGTTCAGTCACTCTAAGCTATGTCACTCACAAATGGTGCTCAATGAGTCTTGTCTGTCTAGTTCCAGCTGCCGGGGCGTCCACGCGTATGCGCGGGCGGGACAAACTGCTGGAAAAGATTGACGGCGTACCGCTTCTGGCGCGGCAAACCTCTGCGGTGATGGCGCTCGGGGTTCCGGTGCTGGTCACTCTGCCTGCGCAGGCGGAAGACAGGGTTAACGCCCTGCATTCCATTCTCGATGAGCTGGTAACCTTGATGAATATCGCCAACGCAAACGAGGGCCTCAGCGCGTCGATCCGCATGGGGGCCAACTGGGCCATGGCACAAGGGGCCACAGCATTGATGGTGGCCCTGCCCGATTTGCCAGATGTGTGCGCCGAGGATTTCGCAGCCTTGCATGCCGCGCATCGGACCCATCCCGACGCCGTCATTCGCGCCACAACGGCTGAGGGTGAAGCCGGTCATCCAACGATCTTACCCGCCCGGCTATTCGGCGCACTCACCCAGCTTACCGGCGATCAGGGGGCCAAACCCGTTCTGAAGAGTGAGCAGTTCATCCCCTGCCCTCTACCGGGCAATCGCGCGGTCACAGACCTTGACACACGAGAAGCCTGGGAGGCCTGGCGCACGGCACGTGCCGCCAAAAGCAAGCAATCCCAGCCCTAAGGCCGGGACTGCTAAACTCGAAATCGAGACCCCCCAGTCGTCGATTTCGATTGTGCCGATCTTTGTAGAGCAGACCGGCGGGCTGCGTTCTAATTCACATTATTCCACCAAAAGCCGCGCCTCATGCCGCTTCAGAGATTTCCGTGCGGCATGGTAAGCCTCGATGCCTTCATGCTCTTGAAGCTCGGGAAAGAGATCGAAAATCTCGCTCCGCTGCGCGTAACCCATCCCATCCAGAACCTGTTGACCAGGCTGGAAACTTTCGGTCCAGGAGCCGTTGGACAGAACCACCTCGTGGCGGTCGAACATGAAATGCACATAGCTCACGCTGTTGGTCTCAACCACATCAACGCCCGCCTTGTGGGTCAGGTGTTTGGCCGCAGCGAGTACTTCACGCTCTTCAAAATAGAGCGACGATTTTTCGCTGGCGAGCAGCAGGCGGTGTTGCGGCGACACAAGCATATCGCGTTCCGGCAACCCACGGCCTAGTGAGCCTGCGCGAATAAGAACAGGTTTCAGATGCGGCGCCTGACGCAGTTCCTGCTTGGTCAGATCACGCTGTCCGATCCAACGAATTTCCTGCAAGCCATTGTCGCGAGTGATCACCCGATCCCCAACATGCAAGTCCTCTACCAGGCGCTCACCGGTTGGTGTCGCAATCACCATTCCCGGCGTGAAGCAAGGAATGACATTCTCGATATTGGAGAACTCGGCCTGTCCGGTTTCATTGCCGTCGGCATCGAAAAACGTGACAAAACCGTCTTCCTGATCGGCGGACGTAAAGGTCACTCGCAGGCCACCGCCCGGGTTTTCCGCCTCTGCGGCCCCGGTGAGGTCCAGCGTGTCGAAATCATCATCGGGATCGCCGGATGTCGTGGTTTCACCACCATCAATTTCATCACCTGCGGTAATGTCTATGAACGTGTCACGATCTGCGCCACCAGAGAGGTCGTCATCTCCGGCCCCACCGGAAATCAGATCATTGCCATCACCGCCTTCGATCTCATCGTCGCCGCCTTCGCCAAAGATCTGATCGTCCCCGGCGCCGCCCTCCAGATCGTCATCGCCATCTTCTGTGGCAGGCCCCGCAAGTGTGCTGTCACCAAAGATAACGTCATCGCCTTCGCCACCATCGACCTCATCATCGCCAGAGCCGCCGAATACAATATCGTTGCCCTCTCCGGCCTCGACCGTGTCATCTCCGCCCAAGGCATCGACCACATCATCGTTGGGCGCGGCTCCGGGTGCGATCGCATCTTCGTTGTCGATCCGGTCCCCCTGTGGGTCGCCGAGATAATCCACATCAATGAGGTTGTCTGCGTCATTGCCACTGACGACGCCATCCGGTTCGCCAAGAATGTCGGTGTTGTAAACAGCGACATAATCAATCGAGCCGTTGAAGAAATGGTCATAGCGGCCATCATCGCGTTCGCGCGCACCAAAGGTCCAGGACTCGTCGTCATTGTCGCCGATATCCATCGTCAAACCGGTGGTGTCGATATCCTGAGAATAACTTTCGCCCGTTGTGAGGTTTTCAACTAAAAACCGACCGCCTTCAGTTTCGGACCAGGTGTAGGTGGCCTTTACTGTGTCTCCCGGAGAGAAGAAATCGTTGGGCGTGCACACATAGATGTCTTCGCCACCATCGACGTGACGCACTGTCACCGCGCCTTCGAGCGTGACGTTAATACCGAAGTATCCTTCGCTGTTGCGATCCGCGAATTCACCACGGTTCACCAACGTGTCGTCAGAGGTTCCAACATGGGCGTCCTGCGTAAACTGAACAGAAACGCTGCCTTCGGCAAGGTTGAAGGGCGCGTCATTGCCGCCATTGACGTCAAAGTAGTCTCCGCGCCCATCGGTTTGAAGCGCATCCCCCGAAGCAAAGGCCCCGCCCTCGAACTCGCCGTCCTGCGCAATGCCATCGGCAAGACCGGTGTCAGCATCCGGATCAGAGGAAAGAAAATCCCAGAGACCGACGAGATTTGCGGCGAATGGGTCATTGACGTTATTTGGCATCGTCATCTCCAACACACGCCGTCCAGAAGGACGACTTACAGGTAACAAGCCCTACGACGATGCGGTTATCTGAACACCTTCTCGCGCAGAACCACGTGTCCTGTTGCGCGTCAGGTTGCGCCGTGCCGTGATCTCCCCAGATCGGCAATTGGCGCAAATTTCCTGCAAAGTGCAGACACCACCCCCAGGCGGGCCTTCTCTTAGTTAAAGGAATGTGACGAGTTGACGAAAGTGAAAACTGGCGAAATCATGTCTTCTTTGTGTCGGGAAACAAGCATGACGTGTATCGCGGTGAAAACGAGTGTGATCGGAAAATATGATTGTCCTTGTTTGGACAACAGTCAGAAAATGCGTTTCCTCTATTTGTCGATAAGAACGGTGTTTTTCTCAATATGATGTGGCGCAAGCTTTCCGATTGTCGCCGAAGGTAAAACAATAGCCCTGCTTCTGTCATCAGGGTAGCGTCAGAAACCACAGGAAACGAATTGATGTCAAATCAGGCGTTAATCATCATCAAATTCAATATAAGTTCCCAATGCGGAAACAATCTTTTGGATGCAGGTACGAATCAAGGCGCGTCGCGTCACATTTTTGCCTCTTTTCAAAACTGAGCCCCCCGCCTCGAGCTGGTCCTTCTTTCTCACAGCCCAGTCCAGTCCTCGCTGCGCGCCACAAACACTGCATTGTCGTCAAACTTTGGCCTGACTTTCAATCTATGTTCCACGTACCACACGTGATTTGGGCACGGTAAGAGGGCAAAATGGCGAGCAAAGCGACGGTGACTGCAGATAAAAATGCGGCACGCAGTTCGGGCAAACGAACCGGGCGCGCCAACAAGCTCAAGCTTGTCTCTCTGGTGGTGCCCGTATTCAATGAGCAACAGGCGATCGAGCCTTTTTTGACGCGCATCGAAGATGTCTTTGCGCCGCTGGCCAAGACTTACGCCTACGAAATCATCTTTGTGAATGACGGCAGCCGCGATGCCACCGAGTTTGCGATCCGAAGCCGTATGCTGGAAGACCCGCGTCTCTGCCTTGTGAACCTGTCACGCAACTTCGGCAAGGAAGCTGCCCTCTGCGCCGGCATTGACCACGCCCGCGGCGATGCCTGCATTCCGATCGACGTTGACCTGCAAGACCCGCCTGAACTGATCCCAGACATGCTGGCGCATTGGGAGAAGGGCGCCAAAGTGGTCAATGCCCGCCGCATTTGCCGGTCCGATGACAGCTGGCTGAAACGCGCCACGGCCAAGGGATTTTATCGCGTCTTCAACCGGCTTTCCGAACATGCCATCCCACAAAACGTAGGCGACTTCCGTCTACTGGACAGGCAGGTGGTCGATGTCGTCCGCGAATTGGGTGAACGCGTCCGTTTCAACAAGGCGCTTTTTAGCTGGGTTGGTTTCGAAACCGCTGAGGTGACCTTCAAGCGCCCCAAACGCGAACATGGCACGAGTGGCTGGTCCTATTGGCGGTTGTGGAATTTCGCGCTCGACGGGATCTTTTCCTCGACCACGGCGCCGCTGAGAATTTGGACCTACACTGGTGGCTTCCTGGCTATGCTGTCCTTTCTCTACGCCACAACGATCCTTCTGCGCACGCTGATCGTCGGTGTGGACGTGCCCGGATACGCCTCAACGATCATCCTCATCCTGCTCTTTGGTGGCTTGAACTTGTTCGCCATCGGCATCCTCGGGGAATACATCGGGCGCATTTATTCCGAAGTGCGAGAGCGTCCGCTCTATGTGTTGCGCTCGGTGCATAATGGGCAGGACAAGGCAAAGTGATGTCCGCCGGACTGCTCAGCCAAATAACCCGGTTCACCGGTATTGGGGCGATCGCCACCCTTGTGCATATGGGTGTCGCGCTGCTTTGCAGTTCGCTTTTCGGATTTGAGCCGCAGCCTGCCAACTTTGCAGGCTTCTGTGCGGCGGTTGGTGTGTCCTACATGGGACATGGGCGGGTGACTTTCGACACCAACCTCAAACACCGATTTCATGCCCCACGCTTTCTCACCGCATCGGCACTGGCGCTCGGGCTATCCAGCGGCTTGACCCAGGTGATCACGGTTAAGCTTGGCCATCCCTTGGCCTTTGCAATGCTCGCCATGGCGGTCGTGGTGCCGCTCTGTTCATTCTTGCTCTATAAGTTCTGGGTCTTTTCCGAGCCTCAGCGCAGCGGGCCGTAAACCGCCACTGTTTCACTGCTGATAGAATTTGCAAGATCTGCGCAAACAGGCGGTGTTTCACCCGGAGCCACGTAGCGAACAAAGTAGTCCGCTTCGACATCCGTAAGCAAGCGCACCATGCCATCACAGGTCGCCGCAAGGCGCTGTTCCTCGCCAAATTGAATGGCCGCAGGCCATCCTTCCAAACCTTGGTTTTCCGGCGAAAGCTGTCCCACATCATCAATACGCTCTCGCGTCAACGTGGCCTGATCAGGCTGTGCCACCGAAAACAGTTTGAAATCCACATATGCGCTGCGTTGTGCCAAGAGGCGAAATTCCATCATGCCGATGGGAATAATGAAAAGAGCGTCACGTGGCGTTTCTTGTTTGATACGTTCAAGGGCTACGCGCGTGGGTTCTGGTACGGCCGGAGGAAACGGTTTGGCCGGGAACAACACGACAAGCGCTGTTACCAGCGCTATGGCAAGAACCGAACGCAATCGCACGCTATCAGCCAAACGCCACATCAGTACCGTAAGGACCAGAAACAATAGACCACCGATTGTCGCATTCAACGTAAGCGCGACAATCAACACCGTTCCCGAGATCCACAGAAGCGGCGGATTGGGTGCCCGCCACATGCCTGCCAACGCCAGCGCCGGTCCCAGGGCGAACAAAAGCGATGATGATCGGTTTGCATCCAGAATGTAGAATCCCACCCATTGCGAAACCTGCAATTTGTAAACAATGATGGTCACAAGATGCAAAATCGCAAAGCCGATCATCGCCCCAAGCGCACAACGCGCCAGTGCCCGATCCTCGTACCAAAAATGCACAGTCCCAGCCAAACCAGCCAACAGGTAGAGCGTCGCAAGACCCACTGAAAACCAGCTCGGGTCATAGTGATGCGGCGTACGGAACCTGTAGGCATCCTGGATCAGATCAATGGTGATCTCACCTTCTGGTCCACTAAGGATAGAAGGCAAGATCGGCAGGGCCGCTGGTAAGGCTGCGATCATTGCCGCAACCGCCATTTTAAAGGCATCCGGCGGGTGCCGCAGAAGCGCGCCCAATCCGGCGACGATTGCACCATGGAAAGCCGTCATCGGCTGCCCAAACACGGCCAAACCCAGCAAAACACCGGCAAGCCATGGGCGTCGCCAGAATGCAGCGGCAATCGCGGCCAAGGACAGGGCCAGCGCTACATTGTGGTGATGGAAGAAATGCGAGATCAGCCCGCCAAAATCAGCCCGGCCCATGCCGTCTATTTGAACAACCACGCCAAGCCCGAGCACCGCAGGCAAGACAAAAAAAGGTGCGCCGAGTGCGGCTAGAAGCGCGTACAAAGCAATTGCTACACCAGCGGCCAACATCCAAATGGCGATCCGAAACACTGGTTCGACACCAAAGGTCGCAGTGCCCAAAGCATGCACCCAGTTATAAGCTTTGGCGTGATTGGCAAAGAGCTGTAGTTGTTCATCGCGCGCAAAGAGCGTCGGGTCGGCGCGATAGTCGGCCAGGGGCGCATAGGCAAAGTCGTCACCGTAGGGATATGGAAAATACCCGATGAACGCATGGGCCAATAACCCAAGTGTCACTGCGAACAAGATTTTGTCCAAGTGCATGCCTGACTGCTCTTATTTTATTTCTTGCGTGACTTACGCATGAAATTTGGCTGCAAATCAAGCGCTGCAGAAGATCGCGCAAGACCATGACGCACGCAAACCACGGTTTTGCCAGAGTTATCTGTCGGGAATGGATTTGGTACCCAAGGCCGGACTCGAACCGGCACGCCCGCAAAGGCGGGGGATTTTGAATCCCCTGCGTCTACCATTCCGCCACTTGGGCACGCCGGTGACTTCTAGCCAATGCGCGCAGGCGCGTCCAGAGGGGACTGACCGGGAAAATGCAATGCTTTGCCCTTGACGCGATACCGGGCGCATGGTCATTCGCAAACAGGTACACCATTGAGGCGGTTTCATGCTGCGACGTTTGTACGATTGGGTCATTTCGCTGGCCGACCACCCCCGCGCGCTTTGGGTGTTGGCGGTGGTGTCTTTTGTCGAAAGCTCGGTCTTTCCCATCCCCCCTGATGTCCTGATGATCCCGATGATCATCGCACGCCCGTCGCGCGCCTGGCTGATCGCCGGGGTTGCCTTGGTGAGCTCGGTCTTAGGTGGCATGCTTGGCTACGCAATCGGGGCCTTTGCCTATGAACAGCTTGGCCAGCCTATTCTTGAGGCTTTGGGCAAGGGCGAGGCGATGGACGCCTTTAGCGACAAATTCAATGATTTAGGCTTCTGGGCCGTGCTGACGGCGGGTGTCACGCCCTTCCCTTACAAGGTTATCACGATCATGTCCGGGTGGACCGGCATGCCGCTCTTTACCTTTATTGCCACATCAATCCTGGCGCGCGGCTTGCGGTTTTTCCTGGTCGCCTGGCTCTTGTGGAAATTCGGAGCGCCGATCCGCGACTTTATCGAACGCCGTCTTGGGTTGATGACAATCCTATTTGTCATCCTGCTTTTTGGCGGGTTTTATGTTCTGAAATTCCTATGACACAACGTCAGCTCTATATCTTGCTGGCCGCTGGTGGATCAGTCGGGCTGCTGCTTGCAGCATTCGCGTTCCAGCATCTGGGTGGGATGGCCCCTTGCAAGCTCTGCATATGGCAGCGCTGGCCGCATGGCGCGGCGATTGGGATCGGCGCATTGGCTTTGATACTCCCATGGGTTCTGTTGCCGTTGCTGGGTGCTTTGGCGGCTTTTATCACGGCTGGTATTGGCGCTTACCATACAGGTGTCGAAAAAGGTTGGTGGGAAGGGCCATCAAGCTGTTCGTCGCAGAGCACCGAAGGTTTGTCGGCTCAGGAACTGATGGATCAGATCCTTTCTGCACCATTGGTGCGTTGCGACGAGGTGCCGTGGTCACTCTTTGGACTGTCTATGGCCAGCTGGAACACGGTTGTCGCATTAGCGCTTGCGGGTCTCTGGCTAAAGGCCGCACGCACCAGCTAGGCCGCCTACCCGACCTGCTTTTTCGTGTTGAGCAGAAGGTTGGTCTCTGACGTGGAAACACCCTCAATCCGGCGCACGGCGCTCAGAACATCGTCAAACTCTTCCAGCGTGTTCGTTCCGATCTCAACGATCAGGTCCCAGCGTCCATTGGTGCTATGGACCGCGCGGATGGCACTGATCCCGCTCAGGTGACGCACGATTCGATCGGCGCCCCTGCCCTCAATGCCCAGCATCATCAGACCCCGCACCGCATCGCGATGCGTGTCACCGCGCACCTGAACGGTAAATCCGATGATGTCGCCACGGGCCTGCAACCGGTCTATGCGCGCGCGCACTGTGGTCCGCGAGACCCCCAAAAGCCCGGCCAGTTCCGACAAGGACGCCCGTGCATCGTGACGCAACGCAGACAGTAACTTGCGGTCTTTATCGTCCATTTCGTAATCATAGCCTTTCATTCTGTCAAATATGGTTTCGTTTAGTGCAAAATGATTGCTTCAAAAACCCACAAATCGAAAACATTCTATGTGCAAGATTCTGGAGAAACGACGCATGAAGAAGAACAGCTGTATTTTGGTTGGTGCCCCTGTGGACAGTGGCAAGAAACGTGCCGGGTGCCTGATGGGGCCGGATGCTTACCGCGTTGCCGGGCTTACGACAGCACTGGAGGATCTGGGCCTCGACGTCCAGGACTGGGGCAATGTCGCGGCTGAACCCGCGGACGTTCCTGCAAGCCTGCCGCAGCATATCTTTGAGCCTGCATTAACCATCGGCTGGACAACGGCCCTGATTGACGCAACCGAGCGCGCCATGGCCGAAGGCCTGCCTGTGTTCCTTGGGGGCGATCACAGCCTGTCCCTCGGTACCGTGGTCGGCGCGGCCAATCACGCCGCAAAGACCAATAGACCTCAATTTGTGCTCTGGCTCGACGCGCATACCGATTTCCACACACCGCAGACGACCGCGTCGGGCAATCTGCATGGCACGCCGCTGGGTTATGCCAGTGGTCGCGAAGGTTTTGACGGGTTTCCAGAGGTGCGCAACCCTGTGCCCTTTGGCAATATCTGCTTTCTTGGCTTGCGGTCGGTCGACCCTGATGAGCGTCTCTTTCTGCAGGACACCGACGCGCTCTGTCATGACATGCGTACGATTGACGAAAAAGGCATCGCCCGCCCACTTGCGGCCTTCCTTGATGATGTGGCCCGCGCTGGCGGGGCTTTGCATGTCTCGCTGGATGTGGATTTCCTCGATCCGACCTACGCACCCGCCGTGGGCACCACCGTACCTGGTGGGGCCACCATCCGAGAGGCGCATCTGGTGATGGAAATGATCTGTGATAGCGGCTTGATGACCTCGCTGGACCTGGTGGAGCTGAACCCGCATCTAGATGAACGCGGCCGCACGGCACAGGTCATGGTCGATCTCGCCGCCTCGGCGCTTGGCCGTCGCGTCTTTGACCGTCCAACAGGTGTGTTCTGATGACCAATCCAATCCCCTCTGACAAAGCCCTCGTCCCCTTCGTCTCGGTCGATCACATGATGAAGCTGGTGCATCACATTGGTATTGAACCGATGCTGATCGGCCTGGCGGATTACATCGAAGCCGATTTCAAACGCTGGGAGTTGTTTGACAAAACCCCGCGCGTGGCGAGCCATTCGGATGTGGGTGTGATTGAACTCATGCCCACCTCGGATGGCGAGGCCTATGGCTTCAAGTACGTCAATGGCCACCCCAAGAACACCAAGGAAGGTCTGCAAACCGTGACGGCCTTTGGCCTCTTGGCGGATGTTGATACGGGCTATCCGGTTCTTCTGACCGAAATGACAATCCTGACGGCCCTGCGCACCGCTGCCACCTCAGCCATGGTGGCCAAACACCTCGCCCCAAAAAGCGCTGACACGATGGCCATGATCGGCAATGGCGCGCAATCGGAGTTTCAGAGCCTGGCGATGAAAGCGCTTTGCGGGCTAAAAACCGTGCGGCTTTGGGACAGTGACCCGAAAGCCACCGAGAAGGCAGCCCGCAATCTGGAAGGGTTGGGTCTGAACGTGGTGCCATGCGCCAGCGCCGAAGACAGCATGGAGGGTGCTCAGATCATCACCACCTGCACGGCGGACAAGCAATACGCCACCATACTGACTGACAACATGGTGGGCGAAGGGGTCCATATTAATGCCATCGGCGGGGACTGCCCTGGCAAGACCGAGTTGGCACCCGCAATCCTGCATCGCTCTGACATATTTGTGGAATATCCCGAACAGACCCGGATTGAGGGCGAGATACAACAGCTGGACAACGACCACCCCGTCACCGAGTTCTGGCAGGTCCTCACCGGTAAGGCAAAAGGGCGCACCGATGATCGTCAGATCACACTCTTTGACAGTGTCGGCTTTGCCATTGAGGATTTCAGTGCCCTGCGCTTTGTGCGGGATCATATTCAAAAGGCGCAAGCCTACGTCGACTTGGATTTGTTGGCAGACCCCGACGACCCGCGTGATCTCTTCGGTATGGTACAGCGGGCAAAACCGGATTGAACGACGTGCTTTACGCATGCATCGAGTGTCAGTAACTATGCGCTATGCCGTTCTTCAGAATCGACGACAAATTGCATTTTTATGCTCACGTCCCAAAATGTGCCGGAGCCTCTGTTGAGGCCTATTTGCGAAAGAGATTTGGCAGTCTGGCGTTTCAAAACTCTTCGTTCTACCGAGTTCCAGAACATGCACGCTGGACGCGATCTTCGCCGCAGCACGTAGATTCGAAATCCCTTGAGCTATTGTTTCCAAGCGATTGGATTTCTTCTGTTTTTGCAGTCGTCCGTCATCCTGTGATGCGGCTTCGTAGTGCTTATGACTACCAGAAAACCGGTGAAAAATCTGTTCCAGAGGGCATGGACATCAACGCTTGGTTTCTCACCTGGTGCGAGAGCCGGGATGCTCGGCCTTTCCAGTTTGACAACCACCCGCGCCCGGCCAGTGAATTGGTGCCCAAAACAGCAACCTGTTTTCGCATGGAAGACGGTCTTGCGGACGTCGTGCCACATCTCGACACCCTGGCAGGCAACAGCGAAGGAGCGCGTAAGTTGCCGCATGAAAACAAGAGCAGAGGTGGCGCTCAATATACTGACGCGCAGGCACCTTTGAGCCAGGAATCCCTTGCACGGCTGGCGGAGATATACGCGGAAGATTTCAAACGTTTCGGCTATGTCTGCGAAGATGTTCTCAAGGCAGCACCGAAACTTTCCGCCAAGCCGAAGACATCCAAGCCGTTCCTGCAACGCTTGCTGGGAGGTCAAACGCGGTAGGACCTGACCCATTGCAGAAAATAGCTGCGCGCGCCGCGTATCCCGCCAAAGCCAGCCTTTCGCTTCATGTAGGCAAGTTCCGCGCGGCGCTGAGCCGGGGTTACGCTCCTGCTCACCTGCGCATCATGCAAACGGTTCACAACATGGATGTCAGGCAGCACCACAGGCGGCCCATAGCTCGTATGGCATCGGTGGTAGAGATCAACATCCATCAGCCAAACGAGGTTTTCATCAAAGCGCTCTCTTTGCTGCGCATCAAGCGCAAGAACGGACGGGCTTGAGATTGTGTTTCGGCCAAACCTTATTTGATCATGATAACTGGGCACCAGCGGGTGTTCGATGGTCTGGCCGTCGCGCGTGACGGCCGAGCCTGTCACGCACCACCGAAAGCGGGTGTAGTTGAAAGCCTTGGCCAACGCGCCAAGCGCATCGGGATCACACAAGTAATCGTCCTGAAACAATATCTTGATCACCCGCCCCTTGCCGTGCTGCATGGCGAAATTCGTGTTGGCCGCAGCGCGGCGCATGCCCGCCTGGTTCTTCACATATGTCACCGGCAAGCGCACGGAATACGCCTTGCACAGCTGCGCCACATCCTCTGTTTCGGATTGATCGGCGACGACCACCTCGAAATCCTTAAACTCCTGGGTCAACAGAGATTCAAACGCCTCCGCAAGAAATGAAGCACCCTGCCCGCGCATGTCATAAGCCGGGATACAAACACTGATCTGTGGTGTTGCTACCATGCCTAACTCGATACCCCTTGATCGCGTTTTACCATAGCAAAAAAAGAAAAACGGGGGGCATAAAGCCCCCCGGTCAGAGTTTCGCCACTCAGGCTCACTATTTGTACCGCCCGGTTTCTGCCTGCGGCCTGAGCGCCGTCAGGGGCGAGCGCACCCGCCCCGTGTGGCTTTGGGCGACGCGTTCGTCGCGTCTTGGCCCTGTTTCGTCGAGACCGGCGGCAATCTGGGGACGCCAGCCGGTCCCTTCGCGCTTGGGGAGCGCGTGTTCGTCTTAGCTACACCCGCTCGTCGAACCGCAGGTGTTGCATTTCATGCAGGTGCCGTTGCGCACCAGCGTGTAGTTTCCGCATTCGCCGCAAGGATCGCCTTCGTAGCCTTGCATCTTGGCCTTGGTGGCCGCGTCCATGGTGGTGGCGGTCGTAGTGACCGACGCGCTGACGGCTACGGCGGCCTCTGCCGTTTCGGGCACCAGCGTTTGCAGCGCCACTTCGGGGTCGGCTCCGGCCAGCGCTGTGGCCCCGATGGATTGCCCGCCGTTGAGCACGACAAGCTCTTGAGGCAGACGCTTGCGCAGGTAGCCGGTGGAGCTGATCTGCTTGAGCACTTCCAGAGAGTTCGTCGCAGCTTCGCCCGACATCTCCTTGATATTGCTCACACCTTCCTCTTCGCCGCGCCCAAGGTCATCAAAGGATGCGCCCTCGGGTTTGACATGGGCCAGGTCGGTACGATCCAGGTAGCTCACCGCCAATTCGCGGAAGATATAGTCGAGGATCGAGGTGGCATTCTTGATGCTGTCATTGCCCTGCACCATGCCCGCCGGCTCGAATTTGGTGAAGGTGAAGGCATCGACGAATTCCTCCAGCGGCACGCCGTATTGCAGGCCGACCGACACCGCGATGGCGAAGTTGTTCATCATCGCGCGGAAGCCAGCACCCTCTTTGTGCATATCGATGAAGATCTCGCCAAGCTGGCCATCCTCATACTCGCCTGTACGCAGGTATACCTTGTGCCCGCCCACGGTCGCTTTTTGGGTATAGCCCTTGCGCCGCTCCGGCATTTTCTCACGGTGCGATTTGACGATTTCCTTGACAATCACCTTCTCGACGATCTTCTCGGCCAAAACCTGCGCCTTTTCCTGTGGCGTACCGGATTCCAACACCTCGGCGGCGTCATCATCATCCTCAACCAAAGCCGCAGCCAGTGGCTGACTCAGCTTGGAGCCGTCACGGTAAAGCGCGTTGGCTTTCACCCCCATCTGCCAGCTGCGCTCATAGGCTTCCTGGCAATCCTCGATGGTGGCATCGTTGGGCATGTTGATCGTCTTGGAAATCGCGCCCGAGATGAAGGACTGCGCGGCGGCCATCATGTCGATGTGTGAATTTACCGACAGGAAACGCTTGCCCTTCTTGCCACAGGGATTGGCACAATCGAACACATGGTAGTGGTCTTTGCTCAGATGCGGCGCGCCTTCCAGCGTCATGGTGCCGCAGACATGGTCATTCGCGGCCTCAATGTCGGCCTTTGAGTAGCCCAAACTTGCCAGAAGATCGAAGGTGGGGTCGTTCAGCTTTTCTGCCGGAATGCCCAGCACGTTTTGGCAGAATTCTTCGCCCAGTGTCCACTGGTTGAACACAAAGCGGATGTCAAAGGCGCTGCCGACGGCGGCGTCGATCTTGGCCAGCTCATTGGGGCCAAAGCCATGGCCGGTGAGCGAGGTGTGGTTCACCCCAGGCGCGTTGCCGATGGTGCCGTGTCCGACCGCGTAGGCCACAATCTCTTCGATCTGCGCGCTGCCATAGCCCAGTTTTTCAAGGGCCGCTGGCACAGACTGATTGATGATCTTGAAGTAACCGCCGCCCGCGAGCTTTTTGAACTTCACCAGAGCAAAGTCCGGCTCAATCCCCGTCGTGTCGCAATCCATCACCAGACCAATGGTGCCAGTGGGGGCGATCACGGTGGCTTGTGCGTTGCGGTAGCCGTGCTTTTCGCCCAGCTTCAGCGCCTCATCCCAGCTTGCCATCGCAAGGTCGGCGAGACGGTTGTCTGGGCAGTTGGCCAGATCAAGCGGCACCGGCTTCACGGCCAACTCTTCGTAGCCCTCAGTCGCGCCATAGGCCGCATTGCGGTGGTTGCGCATCACGCGCAGCATGTGATCCTTGTTGCGCTCGTAGCCTGCAAACGGGCCAAGCTCCTTGGCAATCTCCGCCGATGTGGCATAGGACACTCCGGTCATGACCGCAGTCAGTGCGCCACAGAGTGCGCGGCCTTCGTCACTGTCATAGCCGAGACCCATATTCATCAAGAGACCGCCGATATTGGCATAGCCTAGGCCCAGCGTGCGGAACTCATAGCTGAGTTGCGCGATTTCCTTGGACGGGAACTGCGCCATCATGACCGAGATTTCGAGCGTCAGGGTCCAGAGGCGCGTGGCGTGCACATAAGATTCGGCATCAAATTTTTCGCCATCGTAGAACTGCAGCAGGTTCATAGAGGCGAGGTTACAGGCCGTGTCATCGAGGAACATGTATTCCGAGCACGGGTTGGAGCCGCGAATTTGCCCGTCTTCGGGGCATGTATGCCAGGCATTGACCGTGTCGTGATACTGAATGCCCGGATCGGCACAGGCCCACGCCGCGTGGCCGACTTTTTCCCAAAGATCGCGCGCCTTGATGGTCTTGGCCACAGTGCCGTCGGTCCGGTTGGTCAGTTCCCAATCGGCGTCTTTCTTGACCGCATAAAGGAAGGCATCAGTGACCCGGATCGAGTTGTTGGAGTTTTGCCCCGAGACGGAGGCGTATGCTTCACTATCCCAATCCGTATCGTAGGTTGGGAACTCAATGCTGTCATATCCCTGCCGTGCATAGTCGAGCACACGCTTGACATATGTCTCTGGAATAGCGGACTTTTTCGCGCCGCGGATGGCTGTTTTCAGGCTCTCGTTCTTCGTTGGATCAACCGCGTCTTCGGTGCTGCCATCCCACGTACGAATGGCCGAGAAGATCTCATTGAGCTTTTGCTCATGCATTTTCGAGCCTGCGACGATGGACGCCACTTTCTGCTCTTCGATGACTTTCCAGTTGATGAAATCCTCAACATCCGGGTGATCCACATCACAGATCACCATCTTGGCCGCGCGCCGTGTGGTCCCGCCGGATTTGATCGCGCCCGCCGCCCGGTCACCAATTTTCAGGAACCCCATCAAGCCCGAGGATTTGCCGCCACCTGAAAGCGGCTCATCCGCGCCGCGCAGCGACGAGAAGTTGGTGCCTGTGCCGGAGCCGTACTTAAAGAGCCGTGCCTCACGCACCCAAAGGTCCATGATGCCACCATCGCCCACAAGGTCGTCGGCCACAGACTGAATAAAGCAGGCATGCGGCTGTGGGTGTTCATAGGCACTGGTGGATTTGGTCAGCTCACCGGTCTTGTAATCCACATAGTGGTGACCCTGCCCCGGTCCGTCGATGCCATAAGCCCAATGCAGACCCGTGTTGAACCATTGCGGGCTGTTGGGCGCTGCCATCTGACGGGCCAGCATGTGGCGCATCTCATCGAAATAGGAACGCGCGTCTTTCTCGTCAGAAAAGTAACCGCCTTTCCAACCCCAGTAGGCCCAGGCCCCTGCAAGGCGATCAAACACTTGCTTGGCGCTGGTTTCACCCGTTTTCGGAGTATCCTCCGCTGCGGGGGCCGAGCGCCACAGGAATTCCGGCACGCCCTCTTCTTCCACTTTTTTCAGATCGGTGGGCACGCCTGCCTTGCGAAAATATTTCTGCGCGATCACATCGCTCGCCACCTGGCTCCAGCTCGCCGGGACTTCAACGTCATCCAGCTTGAATACTGTTGTTCCATCTGGGTTCCGGATCTCCGAACTTGTCTTGATAAACTCGATTTCCGCGTATGCGTCTTTGCCTGCTTTGGTGAATTTGCGATCAATCTTCATTAGCTGCGCCCCGTAGCCAAATTGTGTTAAACCTGCCCCCTCTCAGGGCGTGCCTGTCGGTGGAAAACAAGAACAACACGCCCCGGTCGGCTGCCGCGTAAATACGAATACAACCTCTCGTCCCCGGGTTATCCGAAGGTATAGATGGGTGTCTGTCCCTGCCTAGCCCCGCACCACTATATCTTGTGGCTTGTCGACCTGCTCACACAAAGTGACGTATGTGACCATACCAGGTCAACGCATTTTTTTGGCCAATTTACAAAAATTTCATATTGACTGAGATTTTCCACAGGTCGGTTTTTTACAACAACTGATTCACGAGCCCGTGATGACAGCAAATGCGACTCTGCACCCGACCATGAAAAGCGCTTTAGCCACGCTAGTTTATCGCCGCCAACGCACGCAACACATCACCTTATGCCATGCGCAAGGACCGACCAGTTATCAACACCGGTGTTTTTTTGCCGAGTTCTCGACGAAGCTCAGTATGCTGTGCGCCGCGGCAACCAAGCCACAGGAAAAGCATTCAGAATCGCATTCTTGAGAGAGATGGTCGGGGCGGCAGGATTCGAACCTACGACCCCCTGTACCCAAAACAGGTGCGCTACCAGACTGCGCCACGCCCCGGACCGTGCCTCCCTCTAGCGAGGTTTATTCGGTTTGAAAAGGCCCAGTGAACACGGAATGGAAAAAATTGTGCGACATCACGACCCGCAGGGCCATTTCGCCTTTGCGTTAACTATAGCGGGGTGCCGCAATTCTGTGCCCTGAGTGATTCCAAATGCGCGCGCCAAACCGCCGTTCACCTCAAGCACATATTGGATCATATCCCCGCCAAAAATGCTTTCTTCACTTAGCGGAACAGCCTCGTGGTGCACATGCTGTACGACACCGGTATCGTCGACAAAAATCATGTCCAGAGGAATGAGCGTGTTACGCATCCAGAAACTGACCTCATCAGGTCTTTCATAGACAAACAGCATCCCTGAACTTGGGGGCAACGAGGTTCTATGCATCAATCCCTGGCCGCGCTCGGAGGGATCGTCGGCCACTTCAACGGTAAACTGCGCCTGCCCCCAATCCCCGCGGAGTTGCACAAGATCTTCGCGGCACGCCTCTGCTAATGCCGAAGCGGGTGCTAAAAACAGCAGTATTGATGTTAGGAGTCTTTTGACTGCTTTACCGCGGTTTCCCATCCGCAAACCTCCGTGGCCATACGACCACGCTTACCTTCGATCACGCGGATTGCAAGCGCTTCACCTGGTTGCAGATCCGCCAGTCCTGAACGGCGCAGCACTTCGACATGTACGAACACGTCCTCGTCACGACCGAAGGTATTGGCAAACCCAAAGCCTTTGCCTTTATCAAACCACTTCACCCGCGCAGGCTCCAGCGGCGCCGACCGAATGACTTCAGGGTCGATATCATCAAGATCGGCCAGGCCAGATGTCTCAATATCCTCGGGAGGCTCGATCTCAAGAACTTCGACGGCCTGCTCACCGCGGTCGGTTTTCTGAACCTCCAGCACAACGCCCGCGCGATCCGCAACCGAGCTTTGACCAAAATTTCGAAGCACATTGGCATGAAGCAATATGTCCGGTCCGCCTTCGTCGGCTAGAACAAAGCCAAAGCCTTTGACGGGATCAAACCATTTGACCCGGCCATGAACTGTGCGTGTTGCTGGAGTGTCGTCCGTCACCGCTGTGGTCCCACCCAAAATCGAGGCCTAAAACCTAGTCTACTTTCGAAAGCGGCGAAAGTGTATTTCGCGCCTAAATTTCCTTTTCTCTCAGCGTGTTGCATTTGGCGTAACGTCAACGTCATGGATTAAGCCTCTCAACATTCCAAGAATCCGCATCCGACTCACGACGCCACACAAAGCGGTCATGCAGACGAAATGCGCCATCTGCCCAAAATTCAATTTCCACCGGTGCAATCTTGAATCCGCCCCAAAAAGGTGGGCGATCCGGGTTTGGACCCTTTGCCGCGGTAACCTTGGCCACCTCTGCCATAAGATGCGCGCGCGACGAAAGCGGTTCGGATTGCCGCGACGCCCAGGCCCCCAAACGGCTCTTGAGAGACCGCGATGCGTAGTATTCATCTGCCTCCGGCCCATCTTCCCGGGTCACCGCACCGCGCACCCTGATCTGACGCCGCAGGGATTTCCAGTGCAGCACCACGGCAGCCTTGCCGCTGGCTTCTATTTCTCGCCCCTTGGCACTTCCGTAGTTGGTGTAGAACCAGAACGCATCGTCTGTGATATCCTTCAAAAGCACCATGCGCACATTGGGCAATCCCGTTTCATTCACGGTGGCAAGTGCCATGGCATTGGGATCATTGACCTCGCTTGCCTCCGCTTCGGACAACCATGCACGTGCAATTGCAAACGGATCATCTCCGGCGAATTTTCCGTCTCTCTCGCTCATGTGAGTGTCCCTTGATCCCTGACTCTTTAACCGAAACCGTCCCGCCTATCTGACGTTGCAAACCCGCAGGAGTGTCAACCTGTCCAAACGAGGTACATCGTCTGGCTCTTGATGCTGCGGGTTTGATCGCCTAAAGCAACTATACACTAAAAACACGGGCCGGGGACAGGATATGTCGAACTCTTTGATGGCAGGCAAACGCGGGCTGATTATGGGCCTGGCCAATGACAAGTCCATCGCATGGGGCATTGCCAAGGCATGCGCCGAACAGGGCGCGGAATTAGCTTTTTCCTATCAAGGCGATGCGCTGAAAAAACGCGTGGCCCCTTTAGCACAGCAACTCGGCTCTGATATTGTTCTGCCGTGTGACGTCAGCGACCCGGCGTCGATCGACGACCTCTTCGCAAGTTTGCAAAACCGCTGGGACAATCTGGACTTCATCGTTCATGCCATCGGGTTTTCCGACAAGAATGAGCTGCGCGGCCGCTATGTCGACACAAGCCGCGACAATTTCATGATGACCATGGACATCTCGGTCTATTCCTTTACGGCCGTGGCACAGCGCGCAGAGAAGATGATGAACAATGGTGGCGCGATGTTGACGCTGACCTATTATGGCGCAGAGCAGGTCATGCCGCATTACAATGTGATGGGTGTGGCCAAAGCCGCTCTTGAAGCGTCCGTCAAATATCTGGCCGAAGATCTGGGCAAGGACGGGATTCGCGTCAATGCCATCAGCGCAGGGCCGATCAAAACGCTGGCAGCCTCCGGCATTGGCGATTTCCGCTACATCCTGAAATGGAATGAGCTGAACTCTCCCCTGCGGCGCAACGTATCCACAGAAGATGTGGGCAAATCAGCGCTCTACCTGCTCTCTGACTTGGGCAGCGGTGTCACAGGTGAGAACCTGCATGTGGACGCGGGCTATCACGTGGTCGGCATGAAGGCAGTGGATGCGCCTGACATCGACAAAACGTAAGGATTGCGGCTCCCAATGCGACTCGCAACACTCTTGCTCGTCATGGCTGCAATGCCGCTACGCGCGCAAGAACTGTGCGGTGCTGACCCGGAAACACTGAGCAAGCATATCTCTGGGACATGGATGTCAGAGGTTGTGGCATCACGGGTCCATGTGGCTGGTGTTAAAGAACACGGGCCACGCGGACATGTCGAAGATATCACGTTTCAATTCACGCCCTCTGGAGCCGGGCAGATGGTGATCAAAAATCAATCTTTGGACGCTATGATTCAAGAGCCCGGCGGGTTGGCGATGCTGGCCAAGCCAGATCATCTAAGCGCGTTTGCCGCCGCTTCAGACTTCGCCACACCAGAAGAAAAGGCGCCGCACAAAGACTGCGACATTCGCTTTGTTCCACAAATCTCGGCCAACAAACCCGCAAACGACAGTGTTGAAGTCGCTAAAAACGAGGTAGAACTGATACTTCTGGCACCAGAATTGATGGCAGGCGCTCAAGTGGTTACGCTGGAAATTGAGGGGGTAGAGACAAAGATCGTCTCTGCACTTCTTTTGCGGCGCGACAAAGGAGCCTTGCAGTGACACTTGCGCATCTGATCGCCTTCAACTTGACCCTGCTGGCCGCCATGGCCGCGCCGGGACCGGCCTTTCTTTTTGCGATCAAACAGGCCGTGTCTGGCGGATTCTGGACAGGCGTTGCGACCGGGGCCGGTCTTGGGTTAGTTGCGGCGGCCTGGACCGGTGCCGCGCTCTTGGGCCTTGATGTGATCTTCCGGCTTTTCCCGTTCATCTACACGGCTCTTAAGATCGGCGGCGCGCTCTATCTGATGTACCTCGCCTGGTCGATCTGGAAGAGCGCCAAGGAACCGCTTTCTGAAGCTGCGCAGCCGGGGGCCAAGGCATTCTGGGGCGGGGTTCTGGTCAATCTGGCAAACCCCAAGTCGGTGCTCTTCGCCGCCTCAGTCCTGATCGTGATCTTCCCCGAAGGATTAAGTCTGGCTGAGAAAGGTTTGATCGTTCTCAATCATTTCTGCGTCGAACTTGTCGTCTATGCCCTTATGGCCGCCGCACTGGCCTCACCCCCTGCACGTGCGGGCTACCTGCGGCTGAAACCAATCTTTGATCGTATCGCTGCCTTGGTGCTCGGCGCGCTCGGCTTACGACTATTATTCAATCGATAACTCAAAAGGACGGCTGCCATGACCGACCGCCTG
The DNA here is from genome assembly GCF_037023735.1 of Roseovarius sp. S88. GTDB lineage: Bacteria > Pseudomonadota > Alphaproteobacteria > Rhodobacterales > Rhodobacteraceae > Roseovarius > Roseovarius phycicola. The sequence goes on from NZ_CP146069.1 coordinate 2,199,380, forward strand.
CCCCATGAAAAAGGTTTTCACGTCAGCTGGGATCAGTTGCATCGCGACGCCCGCGCGCTGGCGTGGCGTTTGCAGGGCGAAGCGCCGGAAGATGGCTGGCGTGCCATTGTGGCAATCACGCGGGGCGGCATGGCCCCGGCAATGATTATCGCGCGCGAATTGGACGTGCGCGCCGTCGACACGATCAGCGTCAAATCTTACGACCATCAAACCCAAAGCGAGGCGATCATTCTGAAATCTCCTGATATGGATTTGATGGGCGAAGGCGACGGCGTTCTCATTATTGATGATCTGGTCGATACCGGTCGCACCCTGGAGCTGGTCCGCAAACTTTTACCTGCTGCGCATGTGGCGACGGTCTATGCCAAACCTAAAGGACGTGAGCTGGTGCATACATTCATCACCGAAGTGAGCCAGGACACCTGGATTTTCTTTCCATGGGATATGGCCCTGCAATATGTCGAACCCTATCGGGGGGCCTGAGATATGAGCCATCTTTCTCGCACGCAAACAACCTTTTCACCCCCTGTGATGGAGGCGCGGCGCTGGCTTGACGGCGTGCAGTTCACCCAGGACAGGCCGCTTATCAATGTCAGTCAGGCTGCACCGGTCGACCCGCCCCCTGAGGCCCTGCGGCAGGTGATCGCCGAGGCGGCGCTCCATACGCCAGAGGCGCATCTTTATGGCCCAGTACTCGGTCGCCCCGATCTTCGCGCCGAGGTGGCCAGCCAATGGCGTGGCGCATACGGCGCGGATGTGTTACCCGATCAAGTTGCGATCACGTCGGGCTGCAATCAGGCCTTCAGCGCGGCGATCACGGCTCTGTGCTCTGAAGGGGATGAAGTTATTCTTCCAACCCCATGGTATTTTAATCATAAAATGTGGCTCGATATGGCCGGGGTTGGTGCCGTTCCACTGCCCACTGATGCCGCTTTGTTGCCCGACCCGGATGAGGCCAAGGCCCTGATCACCGACCGCACGCGCGCCATTGTTCTGGTCACACCCAACAATCCCGGTGGGGTGGAATACCCAGCTGATCTTGTCATGGCCTTTATCAAGCTGGCGCAGGAGCATGGTATTGCGTTGATTGTCGATGAGACCTACCGCGACTTTGATGCGCGCACCGGCGCCCCACACGCGCTTTTCCAGGAACCCGATTGGGACCAGACGCTGATTCAGCTTTATTCGTTTTCCAAGGCCTATCGCCTGACGGGCCACCGCGTCGGCGCGATGGTCGCCAGCACAACGCTCTTGGCTGAGGTGGAAAAATTCCTCGACACGGTCACGATCTGCCCCAACCAACTGGGGCAAATTGCGGCGCTATGGGGGATGCAGAACCTCTCTCAATGGCTGGCCGGGGAGCGCGACGAAATCCTCGACCGGCGCGCCGCTATTGAGGACAATATGCCCAAACTGGCAGAGGCCGGATGGACCCTCATGGGGTGCGGAGCATATTTTGCCTATATGCAGCACCCGTTTGAAGGCTCTTCCAAGGACCTTGCGCCGAAACTGGTGCAAGAGGCCGGTGTGCTCGCCCTGCCCGGCACGATGTTTCAGCCCGAAGGCAACCCAGATGGCGTGCGCCAATTCCGCATTGCGTTCGCCAATGTAAACCGCACCGAGGTCGGCCTTCTCTTCGATCGGCTAGCCGCCCTGCGCTGGCCTATTGCCCAAGCCTGAGAGACCGAATAGATACACGGTCAATCTGACGCATAACCGTCATTCGCGAGGAAGAGCATGGCATCGAAAAGCATCACCAAACCACTGGTCTGGATTCTCATGGGCCTGCTCATTCTGGGGCTTGGCGGCTTTGGCGTTACCAGCCTGTCGGGCACATTGCGCAGCGTCGGTAAGGTTGGCGAAGCGGATATTCGGGTGGATGAGTATTTTCGCGGGTTGCAGCAAGAGATCAACGCCTTGCAAGCCAGCCGTGGAGAGCCTGTCAGCTTTATTCAGGCCAGCACAGAAGGCATCCCCGAGCGCGTTTTGTCCCAGCTCATCAGTCGAGCCGCGTTTGATCATGAGATGATCGCAAGCGGCGTGTCGGTGGGAGACGACGTGATCGGCGAACAAATCCTGGCGATGCCTCAATTTCGCGGCGGAGACGGAGAGTTCAATCGCGAAGCGTACCGTTTCTCGCTCGAACAGGTTGGTCTGTCAGAGCGTGACTTTGAGGAAAATATGCGCCGCGAGACCTCGCGCAGCTTTCTGCAGGCGGCGGTTTTGGCGGGCGTCACCCTGCCGGACGCCTATGGTGATGCGCTTGCCAGCTACTTGGGCGAACGTCGTGCCATCACCTGGAGCTTGCAAACCCGCAACGATGTGGAGGTCGGCCTACCACAGCCAACGGACGCTGATCTGGAAGCCTATCATCAGGAAAACGCGGCCCTCTTCACCCGTCCGGAAACCAAACGCATCACCTATGCCTGGCTCACGCCGGAGATGATTGTCGACACGGTTGAAATTGACGAGCAATCGCTAAGGGATGCGTACGACGCTCAAATTGACCAATTCAAACAACCAGAGCGTCGCATGGTCGACCGTCTTGTCTATCCGTCGCAGGAAGACGCGGCCGCTGCGGCCGAGCGTCTTGCCATCGGTACAACGACTTTTTCTGACCTCGTCGCAGAGCGCGGCCTGCAGCTATCGGATACCGATTTAGGGGTCGTGACGGCCAGTGACCTGGGAGCAAATGCCGATTCCGTTTTCGCCGGGTTGACAGGCAATGTCATCGGTCCGGTTGACACCGACTTGGGACCTGCATTGTTTCGCATCAATGCTATTCTTGAGGCGCAGGAAACGACTTTCGAAGACGCCCTGCCTCAGCTGCGAGAAAGTGTCGGCGCAGACCGTGCCCGCCGCGTTGTCGAAGCTCAGGTCGACAGTGTTGACGACCTTCTGGCCGGTGGTGCGACCGTTGAGGATCTGGGAACTGAAACCGACATGCAAGTGGGTCTGATCGATTGGAACCCCACAGTCTCAGACGATATCGCCGCATATGAGGCATTCCGCGAAGCTGCGGCGTCGCTGACGGAAAACGATTTTCCCGAAGTTATGCAGCTTGACGATGGCAGCATCTTTGCCATGCGGCTGGATGAGGTGATCCCACCCGAACTGGCCCCGCTCGACGAGGTTCGCGAGGCCGTCGTGGAAGGGTGGGTGAACGAAACATACGTTGAGCTTCTGGTCGAAAAGGTCACGCCACTCATCGAGCAGATGCAAAGCGGCAAAACCTTCGAAGGCGTTGATCTTCCTGTAACCGGGACACAAGAGCTGACGCGTCGGGGCTTTGTTGACAACGCCCCTGCCGATTTCATTGACCGGGTGTTTTCCATGAAGCCGGGCGAAGTCGCGCTGATCCGTGGGCCGGGGCGTGTCTTTGTGCTCAAGCTCGATCGCATCGAGACCCCCGATGAGGAGGACACAGATCTGGCTCAGGTGATTGAACAGCTTCGCAATGAGGCTGCAGGAACCTTGTCGCGCGATTACCTGCAAATTCTGGCCGCAGACATCCGTGGACGCGCCGGGATTGAGATTGACGATGCGGCGATCAATGCCGTGCATCTGAACTTTCAGTAACGGACACCCGGTTTGGACCTGATCCCATCATTCGAGGCCTTCGCAAAGGGCTATGAGGCGGGCCAGAACCAGGTCGTCTATACCAAGCTCGCGGCGGATCTTGATACGCCCGTGTCACTGATGCTCAAGCTCACCGGCGCGGCGCGGGACGCGTTTATGCTGGAGTCGGTGACCGGCGGCGAGGTGCGCGGGCGCTACTCGATCATTGGCATGAAGCCCGATCTTGTCTGGCAATGTCATGGCACCGCCAGCCGCATCAACCGACAGGCACGATATGACGCCGACGCGTTCACCGAGCTTGAGGGCGATCCGCTGGACCGCCTGCGCGATCTGATTGCGGAAAGCCGGATCGATCTGCCCGATGACCTGCCCGCCGCCAGTGCCGGGCTTTTTGGATATCTCGGCTATGACATGATCCGCTTGGTCGAGCATCTGCCGAACGTGAACCCCGATCCCCTTGGGTTGCCCGATGCGATGCTTCAGCGGCCCTCGGTGATCGCTGTTCTGGATGGGGTCAAAGGCGACGTCACAGTGGTTTCGCCTGCTTGGGTGAGCGAAGGGCAAAGCGCGCGCGCGGCCTATGCGCAGGCGGCTGAGCGTGTGATGGATGCCGTGCGCGATATGGAGCGCGCCCTGCCCCAGCAAGCGCGCGATCTGGGCGAAGCGGATGACGCGGAAGAGCCGCAGTCGAATTTCACGCGTGATGGGTACAAGGCCGCTGTCGAGACGGCCAAGGAATATATCCGCGCAGGTGACATCTTTCAGGTGGTGCCAAGCCAGCGTTGGACGCAAAACTTCACCCGACCGCCCTTTACGCTTTACCGCAGCCTGCGGCGGACCAACCCATCCCCCTTCATGTTCTACTTCAATTTCGGCGGGTTTCAGGTGGTGGGGGCCAGTCCGGAAATCCTTGTGCGTGTGATGGATGGCGAGGTTACGATCCGCCCTATTGCGGGTACGCGTCCACGTGGCGCGACACCAGATGAAGACAGAGCACACGAGGCAGATTTGCTGGCCGATCCCAAGGAACTGGCGGAGCACCTCATGCTACTGGATTTGGGGCGCAACGATGTGGGCCGTGTAGCCAAGATCGGCACGGTGCGTCCCACTGAAGAGTTCATCATCGAGCGTTACAGCCACGTGATGCATATCGTCTCAAACGTCGTGGGGGACTTGAGCGAGGAACATGACGCGCTCTCGGCCCTTCTGGCCGGGCTTCCGGCAGGTACGGTTTCGGGTGCACCCAAAGTGCGGGCGATGGAGATCATTGATGAACTAGAGCCGGAAAAGCGCGGCGTCTATGGAGGCGGCGTTGGATATTTCAGCGCCGGTGGCGATATGGATGTGTGCATCGCGCTGCGCACGGCGGTGGTGAAGGATCAAAAGCTCTACATCCAGGCCGGAGGCGGCGTGGTTTATGACAGCGATCCAGAGGCCGAATTCATGGAAACCGTGCATAAATCCAACGCCATTCGGCGCGCCGCAGCGGATGCTGCACGGTTTGACCGGGATGACAATGGCTGATCGGGCGATCCCGTGACCCGCGTTCTGCTCTTCAACAAACCCTACGGTGTCCTCTCGCAATTTACCGATAAAGGCACCGAGGGCAGTGCTCGCGAAACCCTTTCGGATTACATTGACGTCCCCGGAGTATACGCCGCTGGGCGTCTGGATCGCGACAGCGAGGGGCTCTTGGTTCTGACCGATAATGGACGACTTCAAGCGCGACTTTCAAATCCGCGTTTCAAAACGGAAAAAACTTATCTCGCTCAAGTCGAAGGCCTACCGGATGACGCGACGATACAGGCCTTGTGCGATGGCGTTACACTCAAGGATGGCCCGACACGACGCGCCAAAGTTCGACAGATTGAGGCGCCAGATATCTGGGAGCGCGACCCGCCCATCCGCTACCGCAAATCTGTGCCGGACAGTTGGTTGGAAATCACCCTATCCGAGGGGCGCAACCGGCAAGTGCGCCGCATGACGGCGCATGTGGGACATCCCACGCTCAGACTGATCCGGTGGCGGATTGGGGAGTGGACAGTTCAAGGGCTAAAGCCGGGTCAATGGTGCGAGGCGTTCTAAGAACGCCGGACCAGTCTAGTGTACCGACTGTCTTCTCACTGCGCGCAATGCACTCATGCAAAGATCAGCGCCACCACAAAACCCGCCGACATCGCAAGTACAACCCCTGCCGCGTAAGTTGTCGTTTTCACCGGCTCTTTCTTCGGCTTCATGGTCCATTGCGACCACTTTTGATGCTTGTCAATTACGTCGGCATCGTCCCAGTAACTCATCCCCACAACTCCCAGTACAAAACAGAATGAGACTGGAATCGTACGAGATTATGGCAGAAATGTGGCAATTATGTTGAAGCTGTGGCCGAAGGCGAAAACTACCGAATTTCACTAGGAAAACTGGCTTCAATACAAGCATATTCACAAGATTGTCTCTAATCCGGCAAAAGTGCAATCAGGAGAACAGCCCTTCATCCGCCTTGAGCGACTCAGAAACTGAAAATATCGCCGATGTTTTCGATGATCGTTACAAGCAAAATAACGCCAGCCACCAACAACGCCATCCACCAGAAGAAATGGAAGACAATCGCGGCCACGCCAAGGCCTGTCCCGTAGACTGAATAGTGCCAGTTCTCGCGCAGCACCCCGGAGACGACTGAAAGGACAATCGCGACAATACCGAAAATGGGTGCGGCCAGTGCGACATAGCTCCAGATTGGCGGAGAAACCGCTTCCGGTTCCGGCTGCGGCAAGCCTATCAAACTGCGCCAGGCAGACCTTTTGATATCGCCCGCTATTTCGCCGATTTGCGTGCCTATTGACGGTTTGGTCTCGAACGTGGGCCCAACGATCTGCGCAAAGACCAACAGAAGGGCCATTGCGCCCGTCAAAACAGCCCAAAACCCCCATGTTCTGAGAAACTCAGGCCGATCCGGATTTGGCATGTGCATTTGACTGTCCATGCGTCGCTTGTGTGGACCAACTTCGGCGAAACTATGGTTTTGTAAGGAAATGTTTTGGAAAAGAACCGGCAAAACCCTGTAGTGATGCGCATGCATTGATCAATCGCCAGCTTGATGGGGCTGTCAGGCTTGACGCGACGCGGGCGAGTTCATTGGCGAAACTGTCGACAGGGCGGCCGCCAGAACTCGGCTCGTTGACCTGCCGGCTATCGTATGCCGGTTTACTTCTTGTCGCGCTTTAGTCTTGCCGCCCGCAAGCGTCGGATCTTGGATTCGCGTGCTTCTTGTTCGTCCTGTATGATTTCACGTGCAGCGCGGTCTGTACGGTCTGCTCTTGATTCAGTCCTGGACGGAAGAGACTGCTTATCTGTAGAACTCATTGCCGAAACCTTTTCAAAAAATGATTGCCGCAACGAGGCTAAATCCCTCACCTATGGCGAGAAAAATAAGGCATACTTTGTTTTCGGGTGAGTAGCAATCTACATCAACGCCATACTGAGCGAACTTCAGCGAATAGCGTTGTCATCTGCACCCCCCGAAAATGGTGTCACAGTTTTAAGTTTCAACACTCCCCTCTGCCGCCCTACATTTGACACATTTTCGTGGTTTTTAAGTCCAACTTGGCGGGGGCGCCGAGAGAGGCTGCTATGGGTTATTGGGAAGACGTGGACATAAAAGATGGCCATAACAAATGGTCAGAGTGGACAATGAAGCCGAAGAAAAAACCACCGAAGCTTGATGAATTGTCGACGAAGCTATCGCATTGCACGTCCGCATTGGTCTTTTTGACATCGGGTGTTTACGCGTACGCGCTCAATCTGGTTTAACCGCCCTACCACTCCTCCGGTGCATTCATCTCCACTGGCATTTTTTTCTTCCAGGTGGAAAGCCGTTGCTGCGAAAGAGCGTTTCGTCTCGCAAAGCACACATCCATACACTAATATTCTAGACCGCAACTTGGTTACCAAGAGACGACCCTGCGTCTCTACTCCTGCGACGCTTTCAGCACCGCCGACACTGGCGCCAAGGCCACCGAGGACGCCCTGTCCTGCAGGCCCCACAAGAGTAGCGCGCTGATTGTATCGGGGCGCAGGCGGCCGACCATGATGACGCCGCCCTCTTCCTGGCCTGCCCGGAACGCGGCCTGATCAAGGAACCGGCGGATAACCGTTGCCCCCTGCCCGTTGCCATCAAAATCGCGGAACACGGTCGCCGAAGGCACGCCTTCGCGGGCGGCAAGTTTCTGGGCTGTGTTCAGACCGTTGGGCCACATGACCAGCCCGTGCCCCGAGGCGAGCAGAATGGGTGCCAGTTGCGCCGCGGCCTCGCGGTTGGACTGCAACCCGGTGTCCAGCCCTTCCATGATGCCCACAGCTTCGGGCACGGCCTCAAGATAGACGCCCATGGCCACTTCAACATCCTGGGCTGCGGCATTTTCCGGCAGGTTCGTCATGGCAAGAACTTCTTGTCCCGCATCGCGGTATTTCTGCGCAATCTCCTTAGCCTTGGGAGAGGTCACATTCACCGCAAAGCTGATCGGGTAAGGAAAATCAGTGAAGGCTTCGGGTCCGACAAGGCTGTTGCCATCATCCATCAGGACAATGGCCATCAACGGCTTGTCTCCTTTATTTTCGAACTCAACGGCAAACCGGTCAATTGGCCTCAGATCCTCTGTTCCAAGCTCTGGCACCGCTTCGTCCTCGGGCGGCTCCAAGGCCGCCTCTTCGGTTTCAACCGGGTCGCCGACGCGCGGCAAACGGTCCGTTGTGATACCATCAGCGATGTTGCCAATCACGCTTGAGGACGCTTCCTCTGTGGCGGATTCCGCCTGTGCGAGGTCCAGAACCCGGTCCTCTTCCGGAGCAACATCTGCCTGAGCCGTCTCTTCGCTGACCTCAGGCTGCGCCGGTTCCGGTGTCGGGGTTTGTTCGATTTCTTCTGAGATCTGCGCAAGGCCAGTTTTTTCAGTGGCGGTGGTTGGTGTGTCTTCTGCCACGTCAGACGTATCGGCAACTGGATCTTGCTGAACTTCGGCTTCTGTTGCCGCCTCTTCAGTCTCAGCAGGCTCTTCAACCACAACAACGCTTTCAGAGGCGCTTTCAACGTCCGCTTCTTCGGCAACAGTATTCGATGATTGCGCAGCCGTCTCTACTTCTGCTTCTGCCTCAGTTTCGACCTCAGCCTCCGCCTGCGCCAGTTCTAGTCCGGTTTCTGCTTCCACCGGCTCAGGTGTCAAAGGTTGCGCAGGTTCGGTGGACACGCTGACGGTGTCGTCGTCTTGCGGCGCATCCGGAGCGTCGCCCTGTTCGATGGCGACGACAGGTTCATCGCCTCCCAGAGCCACACCACCTTCTTCGGTTGGCACTTCGGGTGTTTCCAGGCTGCTGTCGATCTGGCCGACTTCTGGAGCGTTGGCCGATCCCAGGTCGGACTCCGACAGAGCGGCAAGACTGCCTGGCTCTGGCGCATCTGCCTGCCCTACGGGTTCTTTAGGCGCAGATGGCTCAGGTTCCGGCAAAGACACCGCCTCGTCGCTCAAACCTTGATTGAATTCCGATCCAGCCGGCACCTCGACCTCAGCGGTCTGCGGTGCAGCGGCTGACTCCTCTGTCTTATGGTCTGCATTTCGCGCCGCATCGGTTCCGGTGTTGCCACCGCCAACAATGACGGATGCCACAGCCAAACAGACGCCCGATACGGCCGTCCCGGAGATGAGACCTCCCAATAATCCACGAAGCACTGCTATTGCCCTCGTATTTGCTTTTTCTGTATCTTGCGCCTCTTGACGCTCTCGCGCAAGCCTGAACAAGTATACCGCGACTGATACCCGGGCCTCCAGCCCCAATCCGAATTGGCCAAAACCGATGCTTCTGCTGATCGATAACTATGACAGTTTTACCTATAACCTTGTGCATTACGTGGGCGAGTTGGGCGCCAACGTGGTGGTCCGGCGCAATGATGCCATTGATGTGCAAGAAGCTATGGCGCTGAAACCAGAAGGGATTCTGCTCTCACCCGGACCCTGTGATCCGGATCGCGCCGGAATTTGCCTTGCGCTGACGCAGGCAGCGGCGGAAACCCGCACACCGCTTTTGGGTGTGTGCCTCGGGCATCAGACCATCGGTCAGGTCTTTGGCGGAAATGTCATACGTCACGCTGAGATCGTGCATGGCAAGATGGGTCAAATGCGCCACAACGGCACCGGTGTTTTTGCAGGATTGCCCTCACCATTTGAGGCGACACGCTATCATTCGCTTGTGGTTGAGCGCGACAGCTGTCCTGATTGCCTGGAAATCAATGCCGAGCTTGAGGATGGCACAATCATGGGTGTACGGCACAAAGAGTTGCCTATTCATGGTGTGCAGTTTCACCCTGAATCTATTGCCTCGGAACATGGCCATGCGCTTTTGAAGAACTTTCTTGAGACCATGCAGGTGCCCGCATGAGCGACACGCTGAAACCTCTGATTGGCGCAGCGGCGGACCGAGCGCTCACCCGCGACGAAGCGGAAGCGGCGTTCAGCGTCCTCTTTGAAGGTGAGGCCACTCCGGCGCAGATGGGCGGCCTTTTGATGGCGCTGCGCACGCGGGGCGAGACGGTAGATGAATACGCCGCCGCCGCGGCTGTGATGCGTGCGAAGTGTAACAAGGTGACAGCGCCCAAGGGGGCGATGGACATCGTCGGCACCGGGGGCGACGGTAAGGGGACTCTGAACATCTCGACCGCAACCGCCTTTGTGGTGGCGGGCGCTGGTGTGCCCGTGGCCAAGCATGGCAATCGCAATCTGAGTTCAAAATCAGGCGCAGCCGATGCGCTGACCCAGATGGGCATCAACGTGATGGTCGGCGCGGATGTGGTTGAAAAGGCTCTGGAAAGTGCCGGTATCGCCTTCATGATGGCCCCGATGCATCACCCGGCCATGGCCCATGTTGGCCCGGTGCGCGCCGAGCTTGGCACGCGCACGATTTTTAATATTTTGGGCCCCTTGACCAACCCGGCAGGTGCTAAACGCCAACTCACGGGCGCTTTTAGCCGGAGTTTGATCCGGCCTATGGCGGAAACTCTGGGTCGGCTTGGATCAGAACGCGCCTGGCTGGTGCATGGCGGCGATGGCACGGACGAGCTGAGCATCGCAGGCTCAAGCTGGGTGGCCGCTTTGAACGAAGATGGCGGCGTTGAGGATCTAGAGGTGCATCCCGAGGATTTTGGCCTGCCAGTGCATCCGTTCGAAGCCATTCTTGGCGGCACGCCCGAAGACAATGGCAAGGCGCTCCGCGCACTGCTTGAGGGTGCGACTGGCGCGTATCGCGACGCTGTTTCGATGAACGCGGCGGCGGCATTGGTCATTGCGGGCAAAGCAACGGACCTCAAATCAGGCGTCGATCTCGCCCGTGAGAGCATTGACAGTGGTGCAGCCAAGACATGCGTTGAGACGCTGGCTAAAATCACATCGGAGGCCGCATGAGCACGCCATCCATTCTTGAAAAGATCAAAGCTTACAAGCTTGAGGAAATCGCCGCCGCCAAGGCTGCCAAGTCTTTGGAAGAGGTTACAGCTGAGGCGCAATCCGCGCCGGCCGTGCGCCCTTTCACTGATGCCCTGTTGCAAGCCAGCAAGACCGGCTTTGGCCTGATCGCCGAGATCAAAAAAGCCAGCCCATCCAAAGGCTTGATCCGAGAGGATTTTGATCCGCCCGCCTTGGCCAAGGCCTATGAGGACGGTGGTGCGGCCTGTTTGTCTGTCTTGACCGACACACCCAGCTTTCAAGGCGCGCCTGAATTTCTTGTCGCCGCAAGAGAGGCCTGCGCCCTGCCCGTTCTGCGCAAGGATTTCATGTATGACACCTATCAGGTTGCTGAGGCGCGCGCCTGGGGCGCGGATTGCATCCTGATCATCATGGCCTCGGTCGATGATGGTCAGGCGGCAGAGCTTGAGGCCGCGGCGACTGAATGGGGCATGGATGCGCTTTTGGAAGTCCACAACGAGGAAGAGCTGGAGCGCGCGGCGCGTCTCACCTCCACAATGATTGGCATCAACAACCGCGACCTCAACACGTTCGAAACCTCACTGGATGTCACCAAGCGATTGTCCAAACTCGTGCCAGAGGATCGCATGATCGTCACGGAAAGCGGGCTCTTTGAGCCAGAAGACCTGGCCGATCTGGCGCGCTACGGCGCGCGCGCCTTCTTGATTGGTGAATCTCTCATGCGACAGGACGATGTGACCACCGCCACGCGCCGTATTCTGTCCGCCGCTCCGGCCCCAAGGGGGCTTTGATGGCGGATCTCACGCATTTCGACGGCAAGGGCGACGCCCATATGGTCGATGTCTCGGACAAGGCCGTCACGGACCGCATCGCCGTAGCCGAAGGTCATGTGAAAATGGCCGCGCAAACTTTTGATATCATTGCAGAAGGCCGCGCCAAGAAGGGCGATGTTCTATCCGTGGCGCGGCTGGCGGGGATCATGGGGGCCAAGAAAACACCCGAACTCATCCCGCTTTGCCATCCCTTGCCCATCACCAAGGTTGCGGTTGAACTGACACTCGATCCCGACCTGCCCGGCGTGCGAATAGAGGCAACGGTCAAAACGACCGGGCAAACCGGCGTCGAGATGGAGGCATTGACCGCCGTGAGCACTGCTGCGCTGACCGTCTATGACATGGTCAAGGCCGTGGACAAAGAGATGGACATCGGCGGCATTCGGGTGTTGCTCAAGGATGGCGGCAAATCGGGACGATTTGAGGCCAGATGATCACCGTCTCCGAAGCTTTGGACCATCTCTTTGCGCTGGTCTCTCCTCTTGAACCCGAGACTGTGCCCTTGGCGCAGGCCGGTGGACGCGTGCTGGTCAAACCGGCCGTGGCGCGGCGTGACCAGCCACCTTTCGATGGCTCGGCCATGGATGGCTATGCTGTACGGGATGAAGACGCAGACCCCGGAGCATCCCTGACGGTCATTGGCGAAGCTGCAGCCGGGCATCGGTTTGGCGGAAGTATTGGCCCAGGTCAGACCGTGCGCATTTTCACCGGCGCCCCGGTGCCTAAGGGGGCATCGCGGGTTGTCATACAAGAAGACGTGACCCGCAACGGAGATCAGATCACACTAGGCTCCAAACTCGACGCCAAAACCCATATCCGTCCGGCAGGCAGCGATTTCAAAATCGGCGACAGTCTGGATGCGCCAAGACGGCTTAGCCCCTCGGATGTCGCCCTGCTGGCCTCAATGAATATCGCGCAAGTCGAGGTGACGCGCAAACCGCGCGTCGCGTTGATTTCCACCGGGGATGAGCTGGTGATGCCCGGCGAAACCCCGTCGCCGGATCAGATCATCGCGTCCAACACCTTTGGCCTCAAGGCGCTACTGGATCAGCTTGGCGCGGAACCCCGTGTTCTTCCCATCGCAAGGGACACACGATCCTCTTTGGAAATGGCCTTTGAACTGGCCGAAGGGGCCGATCTGGTGGTGACCATTGGCGGAGCATCGGTGGGCGATCATGATCTGGTGGGCGATGTCGCGCAGGACCTTGGAATGCAGCAGGCGTTTTACAAGGTGGCGATGCGCCCTGGCAAGCCGCTGATGGCCGGGCAAATGGGCGATGCGGCGATGCTGGGCCTTCCGGGCAATCCGGTCTCAGCCATGGTGTGTGGTCATGTATTCATGGCCCCGATGATCCGAGTCATGCTTGGTTTGCCTGCCTGCCCTGCCCCGAGACAGACGGCGCGGCTAGGCTGTGATATGCTGAAGGGTGGCCCGCGTGAGCACTACATGCGCGCAGCTTTGGACGATGGGGAAATCGTACCAGAAGGACGGCAAGACAGCAGTCTGCTTAGCCTGCTGGCCCATGCAGATGTGCTCTTGGTCCGTCCAGCCGAAGATCCGCCTCGTCAAAAAGGCGATCAGGTCGAATACATCGCACTTTAACCGAGTAGCGTTCAGGTCTTGCCACGCCACTTATCCACAGGCCTGTTGACACAAAACATGAACATGAATAGAACAAAGAGAAACCAACGAGCCTTGGAGGAATGGTTTCATGCTGACAAAGAAGCAGCTCGATTTGTTGGAGTTCATTCATAAACGGGTGCAGCGCGACGGTGTGCCGCCCAGTTTTGACGAAATGAAAGATGCGCTTGATCTGCGGTCCAAGTCCGGCATTCACCGGTTGATCACCGCACTGGAAGAACGTGGATTTATCCGTCGTCTCGCCCATCGGGCGCGGGCGCTTGAGATTGTCAAACTGCCCGACAATATGATCGGCGACAGCGCACCGGGCTTTACCCCGCGTGTGATCGAGGGCGACAAGCCCGACACGCCGCAACCCGCAAATGCCCAACCGGTTGACGCCGCACAGGTGATGGAACTGCCTTTGATGGGCCGGATTGCGGCCGGTGTTCCGATTGAGGCCATTGCCCATGCCAGCCGAAATGTGGCCGTGCCCGGCGATATGATCAGCGGCCCGGGCGAGCATTACGCGCTTGAGGTCAAGGGCGACTCGATGATTGATGCCGGCATCAATGACGGCGACGTGGTGATCATTCGCGAAACCAACTCGGCCGACAATGGCGACATCGTTGTGGCTCTGGTTGAGGATCAGGAAGCAACGTTGAAAAAGTTCTACCGCCGAGGCAATGCCATCGCGCTCGAGGCCGCGAACCCGGCCTATGAAACGCGTGTTCTGCCGGATGACAAAGTTAAGGTCCAGGGCAAGCTGGTCGGCTTGATCCGCAGCTATTGAACATGCCAGAGCCGTGTGCCGGTGACATCGCGCGCGGAAACAACTTTGATTCCGGTTGAAGTTCTGTAGAGGGCAAGCGCACCGCTTGCCCTTAGCGTTTTGGGATGAATGACCTGACATGGCAGGTTCAGGTCACGCGGCACAGTGGACAGGATCACCCAATCCTCCCGCCTGCAACTGTCAAAGCTTTCAGCAGCTTTCTTACCGCGCAGGTGGGTGATGTTCCAAGCGCGAGTTATGTCTTCCGTCCAAAGCGCGTTGGCCGCGTCCTGAGAGCTTGGATTGCCATCATTCTCAAGCCAGTTGAGCGCAACAAAGCCCGCGCCGCGAGGTTTAGACAGCGCGCGACCCTGATCCGTCATAATGCCCACAAGCCCGCCGGTTTCCGCGATGAGCACATCCGGTCTGGGTGTACCGGCCCATAGCGTGAAACCCAGGACGACAGGCACGACGCCCAACATCCGCAACCGCCCTTTCCACAAGAGCGCAAAGAGCGCACCAAGCGCGATGAGCGGCAGGACCGCCTTGCCCGGAGACGGCACCATCCCTCTTGCGCCCTCCCAGCCGGACGTTGTGTGCGCAACGCTCAGGATCCAATCGAGCGCTAGCCCCATGATACCAAGCGCAGGCCCTTCGAGGCCCAATGGCATCAGCAGACCAGCGAGCACCGCCATTGGGATAACGATCACGCCCATCAACGGCACTGAGAGAAGGTTGGCGATCAAACCATAATGCGCGATCTGGTTGAAATGCGCCGCCGCAATGGGCGCCGTGGCCAGTCCCGCCACAGCCGAGGAAATCATCACTGCGACCGCCGGGCGCAGCCAGCGGGGGCCAAGGGAAATATCCCGGCCTCTCAAACCGTTAAACACTGCGATCAAGGCGGTTGTCGCCGCAAAGGACATTTGGAAACCGGGTCCCAACAACGCCTCGGGGCGCAGAACCAGCACAATGATCGCTGCAACCGCCACCGAGCGCAGGCTCAACACACGCCTGTCCGCCAGCACCGCGATCAACATAACCGTGACCATCACAAAGGCCCGTTCGGTCGAGACGTTTCCCCCCGAGAGTGCGAAATACCCGGCGGCTGCAAAAAACGCGCCTATGGCCGCAAGTTTGCGAGTTGGCCAGCGGACATTCAGCGACGGTATCGCAGCAAAGCCCAATCTGAGCGCTCCGAAGACAAAGCCGGTCAGCAACCCCATATGTAACCCGGAGATCGCTAAGAGATGGGCCAGATTGGACACCCGCAAAGCGGTAAGTGTCTCCTGACCCATGGCAGAGCGATCCCCTGTCATGATGGCCGCAGCAAATGCCCCGGCCTCGCCCTCCAGTTTGGATTGCACCCGAGCTGATAAGGCCATGCGCATGCGGGTGATCCATTGCCCCTGCCCCGGCGGCCTCAGGCGCAGAACAGGTGTGCGGGTGTATCCGACGGCTCCCAGTTGCTGAAACCAGGCGTGGCGTTGGAAGTCGAACCCGCCGGGCTCAACCGGGCCTCCGGGAGGGGACAGATGCGCTGTCATGATCAGAGTCGTTCCAGGCGTCAGTGGCACAATCGGAGGATCCCCATGCAACGCCACACGCACGCGCGCCGGTATCTCATCCATCGGAATGCCGGTCAGGACCACCTGGTCCAATGTCAGGCGCAAAGCATCAGAGGCCGAACGATCCAGCGCCACAAGTCGCCCTTGCACCGGACCGTAGTATCGCCACCCCAGAACCGGCTCGGCTAGCATATGCGCCCGCACCCCGGCCAGGACTCCGCCAAGAGCCACAAGTGACAAAGCCCAGAGTGCCGGACGGACCTCAGGAGCCAACCAGCGACCGACAACAAGAAAACCGCCTGCTCCCATTCCCAGTACGACGTAATGCGTCACCCCAGGTTCAAATTTCAGAAGAAAATACCCGCCGATTCCCATGGCCAGACAGACCGGCACCCAGCCGAACTGATACCCACGTTGAGACAGCCATACCAATGTGATGGTTTGGCGCAGCCGAACCGCAAAAGCGTGCGCATGGCTCAAGGCTTGTTTCCTGTGCAGCGGCTAGGTAGACAGACCTCGCCGGTTTGCGCGCAAGCTTGGCCTCTGCCTCTTACTGAAAGGTTAACGTTTTCATGGCGCAAAAGGTTGTGACCCGCTTCGCCCCCTCGCCTACGGGCTATCTCCATATTGGAGGGGCACGTACAGCCCTCTTTAACTGGCTTTACGCACGGGGCGGCGGCGGGACGTTTCTCTTGCGGATTGAGGATACCGACCGCGCACGCTCTACCCCTGAGGCCACACAGGCCATTCTGGATGGCATGGCCTGGCTTGGGCTGGATCACGACGGCGATGTCATTAGTCAGTTTGACCGCGCCAACCGTCATGCCGAAGTGGCGCATCAGCTTCTGGCCGAAGGCAAGGCCTACAAATGCTTCTCCACGCAGGACGAAATCCAGGCCTTTCGTGAGGCGGCGCGCGCCGAAGGTCGTTCCACCCTGTTTCGCAGCCCCTGGCGCGAAGCGGACCCGGCCACCCATCCCGACCTGCCCTACGTGATCCGCATCAAGGCCCCCCAAAATGGCAATACTGTTATTCGGGATCAGGTGCAGGGCGATGTCACGATCCGCAATGACCAATTGGATGACATGGTCCTGCTGCGCAGCGACGGTACGCCTGTCTACATGCTGGCCGTGGCGGTGGATGATCACGATATGGGGGTGACACATGTGATCCGGGGCGATGATCACCTCAACAATGCCGCACGCCAGATGATGGTGTTTGAAGCCATGGGCTGGGACATCCCCGTCTGGGCGCATATTCCGCTGATTCATGGTCCTGATGGCAAGAAGCTGTCAAAACGCCACGGGGCACTTGGCGTCGATGAATACCAGAAAATCGGCTATCCGGCGGCTGGTATGCGTAACTATCTGGCGCGACTTGGGTGGAGCCACGGAGATGATGAATTCTTCACCGACGCCCAAGCCCAGGAGTGGTTCGACCTCAGTGGAATTGGCAAGTCTCCGGCCAGGTTTGACTTCAAAAAACTGGAGAATCTTTGTGGCCAGCATATCGCCGCGAGTAACGATGCTGCGCTGCTGCATGAATTGGAGGATTTTCTGGCCTCGACCAGAGCAGATGCCTTGCCCACAGCAAAACGTGATCTGCTGTCAACGGGTATGTACTGCCTGAAAGAGCGGGCCAAAACCTTTCCTGAACTGATTGATAAGGCTGAGTTTATTCTCACAGATCGACCAATCACTCCGGATGAGAAATCCGCCGGACAGCTTGATAATGTATCCCGTGGTATACTGCATGAATTGACGCCGCGACTGCAAGATGTTACGTGGTCTCGTGACGCTTTGGAGGCCGCTGCAATGGCCTTCGCGGAGACCAAGGACATCAAGTTCGGTAAGCTCGCCGGCCCCTTGCGGGCAGCCCTTGCAGGACGAAGCGCAACACCCAGTGTGTTTGACATGATGCTGGTCCTTGGGCGAGAGGAATCTCTGGCCCGACTAAACGACGCGGCCCAAGCTCAGGCTTAACCAAGCCTAAAGGGTCACGAGACTATGCACAGCGCGATGTCACACGGCATCTGCGAGACGAGGGAGACCCCGATGGCCGAAAGCACGAAATCCGCAAAACTGACGATTGATGGCACCGATTATGATTTGCCGATATATTCGCCGACGGCCGGACCGGATGTCCTCGACATTCGCAAGCTCTATGGTCAGGCGGGTGTGTTTACCTACGATCCGGGCTTTACCTCGACGGCATCTTGCGACAGCACGATTACATTTATTGATGGCGGCAAAGGCGAGCTACTGCATCGTGGCTATCCGATTGATCAGCTTGCGGAGAAATCGCATTACCTCGAAGTGTGCTACCTCCTGCTCTACGGTGAGCTACCCGATGCTGCGACGTTGGAGGATTTTGAGAACCGCGTGACCATGCACACCATGCTGCATGAGCAGATGCATTTCCTCTTCCGCGGCTATCGCCGGGATGCGCATCCGATGGCCATTATGGTCGGCGTCGTCGGCGCGCTCAGTGCCTTCTACCACGACAGCACCGACATTTCCGACCCGTGGCAGCGCGAAGTCGCCTCGATCCGCATGATTGCCAAGATGCCGACGATTGCGGCGATGGCCTATAAATACACGCTGGGCCAGCCGTTTGTGTACCCGCGCAATGAGCTGGACTATGCGTCCAACTTCCTACGCATGTGCTTTGCCGTGCCTGCCGAGGACTATGAGGTGAACCCGATCCTGAGCCGCGCGATGGACCGGATCTTTACCCTGCACGCCGATCACGAGCAGAATGCGTCGACATCCACTGTTCGTCTGGCCTCCTCCTCAGGGGCCAACCCGTTTGCCTGCGTAGCGGCCGGGATTGCGTGCCTCTGGGGACCGGCGCATGGCGGGGCGAACCAGGCCTGTCTTGAAATGCTGCGCGAGATCGGCTCGGTTGACCGCATTCCAGAATACATCGCACGCGCCAAGGACAAGGACGATGATTTCCGCCTGATGGGTTTTGGCCACCGGGTCTATAAGAACTTCGATCCACGCGCGAAGGTGCTCAAGCAATCCGCCGATGAGGTATTGGATCTCTTGGGCGTGGAAAACAACCCCACCCTTCAGGTTGCCAAGGAGCTAGAAAAACAGGCTCTGGCGGATCCGTATTTCGCCGAGAAAAAGCTGTTCCCGAATGTGGATTTCTATTCCGGCATCATTCTGGATGCGATGGGCTTCCCCACGTCGATGTTCACCCCCATCTTTGCGCTCAGCCGCACGGTGGGCTGGATTTCACAATGGAAAGAAATGATCGCCGATCCACAACTCAAAATCGGCCGCCCGCGCCAGCTCTATCAGGGTGAGACGCTGCGGGATTATGTGGATATGGAGAACCGGTAGTCCAGCCGGCATCAAACCAGAGTTTGGTTTCAAGTGTAGAAAACCACCCTCACACCATTGTAAGGGTGGTTTTTGTTTAATGACTGCTTGGCGGGACCTTTCAGACTTTCGCTGCGAGTTCTCAAACGGCTGCTATTTGCACATTGCGCCCGACATAAAACGCGGCGTGGGAACAAAAAGACTTTCACAGATGCCAGGTTGTCAATGTCGCAGCCAGGTAACTCTTGGTCTGAACTCATTTCAGCAGGGTCAGGCGACTTCGAACAACGCTGCGGCGCCCATGCCTCCGCCAACACACATGGACGTAACCACGTATTTTACGCCACGACGCCTCCCCTCAAGCAGGGCATGCCCGACTTGCCGCGCGCCTGTCATGCCGTAGGGATGGCCGATCGAGATGGCACCGCCGTTCACATTGTAGATTTCGGGATCGATCCCAAGGTGGTCGCGGCAATACAGAACCTGGCAGGCGAAGGCTTCGTTAAGCTCCCAAAGGCCGATGTCGCTCATGCGAAGACCTGCAGTCTTCAGCAGCTTTGGAATGGCATAGATCGGGCCGACCCCCATCTCTTCCGGTGTGTTTCCTGCAATCGCCATACCGCGATAGATACCTAGCGGTGTGAGGCCCTGTTGCTCAGCCATTTTGCTTTCCATGAGCACACAAGCCGAGGCACCGTCAGAAAGCTGGCTTGCGTTTCCGGCAGTGATCACGCCGCCTTCGACAACCGGGTTCAACACCCCAAGTGTTTCGACCGTCGTGCCCGGCCGGTTGCCTTCGTCTTTTGACAAGGTCACTTCTTCCAGGGTTTCCTCTCCGGTGTCGCGGTTCCTGACGCGTTTGACCGCCGTGATCGGGACGATCTCGTCGTCAAATGTGCCAGCGGCCTGAGCCCGGGCCGTCCGACCTTGCGAAAGTGCGGCATATTCATCCTGCGCCTCGCGGCTGATCCCATAAGCTCGCGCCACATTTTCCGCCGTCATCAGCATCGGCATATAGGCATGCTCTGATTGGGCGATAACATTTGGGTCTTTCTCATCGCCCGCCCATTTCAGATATGCATTCTGCAGGGCGGAAATATTCTCCTGCCCGCCCGCCACGGCAACGTTCTGACCATCCACAATGACCTGCTTTGCAGCCGTCGCAATGGCCATCAACCCGGAGGAGCATTGCCTGTCGATCGTCTGTCCTGCCACCGTATTGGGAAGGCCCGCCGCCAGCGCCGACAAACGGGCGACATTCATGCCTGCGGTTCCCGCAGTCAGGACCGATCCGATGACGACATCTTCGATCGAACCGGGGTCCACACCTGCACGTTCAACCGCGCGCTGAATGGCGTGCCCCATCATGGTGGGGGATTTGATGTTGTTCAGCGCACCTTTGAAGGCCACCCCAATAGGGGTTCGTGCGGTTGAGACGATGACGGCTTCTCTCATGATTTTTCCTTTTTGGCATCAAAATGCGCGGCAAGTGTCACGCCCGAGGTTGCGAGGTCTTCCAACAAAGGCGCAGGTGTGAACCACATCTCGCCATAGGTACCAAGCGACTGCCGATAGTGGTTCATTCGTTCCAGAATCTGGCTCAATCCAATCTCATCGGCATAGTGCATTGGGCCGCCGCGCCAGTCCGGAAAGCCATAGCCATTGACCCAGATCAGGTCGCAATCACCTGGGCGCGTTGCAATGCCCTCTTCAAGGATCAGAAAGCCCTCGTTAATCAGGGGATAGATACATCGCTCAAGGATTTCCTGATCGTCGATGTCCCTACGCTTCACACCATGCAGGCCCGCCAAATTGGTGCTGATTTGAACTAACTCAGGGTCTTCGACCCGTGTCCGTCCCTCGTAGACATAGCTTCCCCGCCCGGTTTTCTGACCCAGTCGGCCCAGTTCAAACAACCGGTCCTGCACAGCCTGGTATGTCGGGTCATGTGCGATTTCACTACGCCGTTCCTGACGCACGCGGGCGCCCACATCGACCCCGGCCAGATCTGCCATCGCATGAATGCCCATGGCCATGCCGAAGCCTTCAAGGACGTTATCCACCTGTTTCGGCGTCGCCCCCTCTAGAAGCAGACGGGATCCTTCGCGGAAGTATGGTTCCAGCATCCGGTTTCCAACAAAGCCGTAGCACACGCCAACCGTGACAGGGAGCTTTCGGATCTTCTTTGCGACCATGATTGCCGTTGCAATGACATCGGGAGCGGTCTTGGCGCCCCGCACCACCTCTAGCAAGCGCATGACGTTCACCGGGCTGAAGAAATGGAGACCAATCACATCCTCCGGACGGGACGTGACCGCAGCTATTTCATCAAGATCCAACGTCGATGTGTTTGAGGCCAGTATCGCGCCAGGTTTTGCGTGCCGGTCTAACGCTTCGAAAATCTGGCGTTTGACATTCATGCTTTCAAACGCCGCTTCAATAATCAGGTCGGCCTTCGCAAGGTCTGCATAGCTGAGTGTCCCGGTGGCGTTGGCGGCGACTGCCTCTGCCCGATTGGCACTAAGCCGCCCTTTTTGGGCCGCACGCTGGAAATGCTCCCGGACCTTTTCCAGCCCCTGTTCGAGCGCGCCTTGCGTCGTTTCAAGAAGCGTGACCGGATACCCCGCCTGCAGAAAGGCGATAGCAATGCCGCGCCCCATTGTTCCGGCACCGATCACGGCGACCGATGAAATGTTACGTGGTTGGTCAGCACGGGTAACGCCGGGAACCTTGGTGCATTCACGCTCTGCAAAGAACAGATGCCGCCCGGCGCGCGATTGAGGTGTGTCGAGCAGTTCAGCGAAACCTGCCTTCTCTTGTGCCAACCCCTCGGACAGCGGCAATTCGCACGCGGCCTCGATGGATACCAAGCAGCGTTCAGGGGCGACAAGGTTTTTGGACCTGTGCGCTATCTGGTCTCGGAAACCCGCGAGATAACCCTTCGGATCAGGGTGTGTGACGGTCATATCCGCGCAACTGCGTTTCGGATCGCCCTCATGGCTGACACGGGTGGCGAAGTCCAAAACATGCGCGCAAAATTCCTGGTCGTTCTCAAAAAGCGCGTCGACCAACCCGCAAGACGAGGCATATTCGCCTTTCACGGGATCACCCGAAAGGATCATTTGCGTTGCCGCTTCCAGTCCGGCAATCCGTGGCAGCCTTTGGGTGCCCCCGGCGCCGGGAAGCAGCCCCAGCTTGATCTCGGGAAGCCCCATCACGGCGTCTGGTGTGGCGACACGGTAATCACAGGCAAGTGCGATCTCCAGAGCACCTCCCATCGCAGGGCCTGCTATCGCTGCGATAACCGGCTTCCTGCTGGTTTCAATCGTGACACACAGGTCCGGCAGGTCCGGCTTGTCCCAAACAGCCCCGGTGCGGAACTCAACGATATCAGCGCCGCCACAAAAGAGCGGCAGGGCCGAACACAGAACGATGGCTGTGACCTGGTCATCAGATTCAAGGTCGTGAATGGCTGAAGAAATCGCCTGCCGCATCTTCAGGCCGAGGGCGTTAACCGGCGGGGCATTCAGTTCGATGAAAGCGACACCCTCGGTGCGTTCAATGGAAATCATGTTCGGAAACCTCAATCAGGCTGCTTGGAAAGATCCTGTTCGACCTCGGCCCAGTCGTCGAAATGGATCACGTTGCAGGGTGAATGCACGTTCTCGAGCCAGACAAAGACCGAGATGAATGGCTGGTCATAGACCCTTGTGGCGTGGGGATCGCCCGCCGCGTTCCAGATAAGTGATCCAGCCGGATAATCCTGCCAGTCACGGCTGCCAAACCGCCAACCGGATTTCTCGGACAGGTTCAGGTACAGTTCTGGCGCGTCGTGGTTGTGGTCGCGATACAGTGTCCTTGGGCCCAGCATGAAAATGCCAAGGTTGAAGTCGGGATGGTGATGCCCACATGCATCGGGCCCGATGAGCAGGGTATGCAGGTTGCACTTTGTGTATCCCTCCCCCAGATCGGCACCAGGGGGATAGAATTGGGCGTTGTCTTCGCGCCACACCAGATCATCCTTCGCCGCTTTCAGACAACCCGCGATATCCTGCAATTCGGGGGCGACAACCCCTTCGATGGCGTTCTTCAGAACCTCATCATGCCGGGTTCCTTGGGGAGGTAAGTCAATGAGCCTCTCATCGGACAGGTCCATGGCTGCCAGCTTGTCCAACGTCAGATCAACGCCGCGCGTGGCAGCTCTGTGAGCCTTCAGATAGGTGACAATGGATTGAATAAGCGCCTTAATACGGCGTTGCTTGTCTGTCATGATTGGCCCGCGCGAGTTGAAATGTCTTGCCGCACGAGCTTCTTGTCGAGCTTGCCGACGCTGGTTTTAGGCAGGCTGCTGACAAAGAAAATTTCGTCAGGAACGGCCCACTTCGAAAGTTCACCTGCGTCAACGCGCGACTGAATTTCCGCCATGACGCTTAAACGCACAATATCCGGATCGGCATCTTTTGCGGCTTGAGTGACCAACACTGGCCGTTCGCCCCACTTCGCGTGCGGCAGTCCGATCGCGGCGACGTCCTCAACGCCGCTGCAAGACGATACTATGTTTTCCAGTGCCAGCGAGGAAATCCATTCGCCGCCGGTCTTGATCACATCCTTGAGGCGGTCAGTAATCTGTAACGACCCATTCTCGCGGATATACCCAACATCCCCGGTATGCAGATAGCCACCATCCCAAAGCTCACCCGAGGCTTGCGCGTTATCCAGATAGCCTTGTGTCAGCCAGGGAGCCCGAGCAACAACTTCGCCGGTTGTTTCGCCGTCATGCGGGACGTCTTTCATATCCGGTGTCACGACGCGAAGGTCGACAAGCGGGCC
Organism: Roseovarius sp. S88; assembly: GCF_037023735.1. GTDB lineage: Bacteria > Pseudomonadota > Alphaproteobacteria > Rhodobacterales > Rhodobacteraceae > Roseovarius > Roseovarius phycicola. Next base: position 2,223,378 of record NZ_CP146069.1, read on the forward strand.
GGGAAAGCCGGTTTGCGCCTGCACCTCTGGATCGTCGCTGGACAAATCGGCCACCGTCAGAAACGGACAGGTTTCGGACATACCATATGCCGCATGCAAGGATATGCCTGCCGCCGCCGCCCGGTCCTGCAGACTGCGCGGCAAAGCGGCGCCCCCAATGATAACTTTCCATTTGCTCAGGTCAGTTTGCGGGCAGTTGGGATGGTCGAGCACCATGGACAGAACCGTGGGAACGCAATGGGAAAAGGTGACGCCTTCGGCTGCAATCAATCGCAAGATTATGTCAGGGTCATATCGACCGGGATAGACCTGACGCAGCCCCAGCATCGTTGCGGCATATGGAAATCCCCAGCCGTGGACGTGAAACAAGGGTGTCAGCGGCATGTAGACGTCGCCGCGATGAAACCCGGAATTCCCGGGCCATGCGCCGAAACCTGCGATCAAGCCCAATGTGTGAAGGACCAACTGCCGATGTGAATAGCTCACCCCTTTGGGATTGCCGGTTGTCCCGGTCGTATAAAACAGGGTTGCGGTTTGGTTTTCATCGAAGTCCGGGAAGTCAAAGCTGTCTGGGGCCTCGCCTATCCACTTTTCATACCCTTCACCGTCTCCAATCGGCACGATGATGATGTCCCGATCGAAGCCCGGTCTGATATCATCAATGAGCGGCATGAAATCGCGGTGCACGATGATCAGGTCCGGCTGCCCATGGTTGATTGTATAAAGAACCTGGGCAGGAGATAGACGGACGTTGATCGTAAAAAGGGACGCGCCCATCATCGGGATCGCGAAAAAACACTCAAGATAACGGTGCGTATCCCAATCCATGACACCGACGCGCATGCCCTCATGTATCTCGCTGGCCTTTAGAGAATTGGCAAGTTGGCGCACGCGTTTGCCCAACTCCGCGTAGCTCAGCCGCATTTCGGTGCCGCTGACGATTTCCTGGCAGGTTGAGGCGAAGTGGGGTCCGTTCAGCAAGTGTTTGATCAGCAACGGAAAGCCATATGCATTTGACGAAGGCGATGGTGCTTGCATGAAGGTGGAATCCTTGAACTTCTTTACTTGCCAGTCTGACATTTCTCACCCAGTCGAAGAACTGAAAGAATTTTCCCTTCATCAAGATTTTCTAACCAATGCCAAAGCGCTGAGAATTGCGTGTGACCAGCTGAAAAGCTATGAGAAAATCTATGAAGACTCAGGAATTCCCGATTCTGTCGTCGGTTATCCCCGCTCAGTGATGAGCAGACTGCAATCATCGAGGTGGCCAACCGGTGAAGACCCAAATGCCAACATTGGTTTCGCTACGCGCGTTTGAGGCAGTGGCGCGCCATAGGAGCTTCCGCAAGGCGGCTGACGAGATTTGTGTGACGCATGCGGCAGTCAGCCACCAGGTCAAAGCGCTGGAAACATCAATCGGTGTCAAACTGCTGGAACGCACAAGTCGTTCGGTCGAACTGACACCGGCCGGAGAGCAATATTACCCGCCGATCCGCGAACATATTCAGGGTATTGTCAAAGCCACGCGGCGCATCCAGACACCTGAGGAACCGGACGTGTTGCTCGTTCAGTCCTACGCAAGTTTCAATACGATGTGGCTCCAGCCCAGATTGGCTGAATTTCTTCAGGATAATCCGGATACGCGCGTGCGCATTGTCTCTACTTTTGAAGACGGTGATTATGATATGCACCGGTTCGATGTTGGCGTGTTCAACGCGCCACCGTTCGATAAGAGATTTGACTATAGCCCCTTGTTCGAAACAGATATCTACCCGGTATGTGCTCCGGAGGCCTTGAATCCCTCAAACGGTGGAATTCTGCTGGAAGAGCTTAGTAATTTCCTACTGCTGAGTATCCCAAACACATGGAATGAGCCGGATGACTGGGATTGTTGGTTGGATGCGGCGGGCTTGGACCGCGGCACTATGAAATTTGGCTCAATTTTCGACAATTACCCGCTTGTCCGTGAGGCAGTTCTAAACAATCACGGCATCAGCGTCGCAAGGGCACCGTTTTGCGCGCGGGATCTTGAAAGGGGGCGCCTGGTCAGACCGTTCGACATTTCGGTGCCCGAGCCAGGCCGCTGGTATCTAGCGATGCAAAAAGAACGTGCACCCAATCCAAAGCTCGATACATTTGTCGCATGGCTGTTCGAACAGATCGAGGCCGACCCGACCATGCGGTTTTTTAACGCCTGACTTTAAAACATTTTGAATTGGGTTTCGGGTGTCGGACCCACCGACACCCCGGTTTTCATGAGGTTAGGCGAACCACCAGCGCTCCATAAAGCGGTTGCCGTCGAGATCCCAGTCAGAACCCATGACTTCGGGCAGCCCCAACTTGTCGTTGACTGCAAAAACCCAGTCGTTGAACATTGGAATGATCGCGCCACCATCGGTCGCGCAGATCTCCTGCATTTCCCAATACATCTCGCGGCGCTTGGCATTGTCGAGTTCGGCACGTGCCTTGATCAAGAGGTCGTCAAACCGCTCATTACACCAGAAGCTCTCGTTCCAGGACGCGCCGCACTGATAGGCAGTCGAGAACATTTGGTCCGGAACCGGACGGCCGGCCCAGTATGAGAATGTAAACTCCTTTTTCATCCAGACATCAGACCAGTAGCCGTCATTGGGTTCACGGATCACGTTGATATCGATACTAGCCGCCTTGGCCGAGGCCTGGAAAAGCACCGCAGCGTCCACCGCACCGCCAAAGGCCGCGTCCGCAGCCGACAAATTCACCTGCAAATTGTCTATGCCGGACTGCTGCAAATACCACTTGGCCTTATCTGGATCGTATTGTTTCTGCTCGAGCTCAGAGTTGAAGTACTGTTCGCCAGCGCCGACCGGATGATCGTTGCCAATCGAGCCGAAGCCGAACAGGATCTTGTCCACCATTTCTTGACGGTTGACGCCGTATTTCAGAGCTTGACGGACATTGTTGTCGTCATAGGGCGCCCGGCGTACATCCATCGGGATCGAGTAATGCGCCTTGCCCGAAATTGAGTGGACATTGACACCCGGCTTGCGCCCCAAAAGCCCGGCAGTTTTCAAATCTACCCGGTCAATCACATCTACATCGCCCGAAACAAGCGCCGTGGTCCGGGCGTTCAGGTCGATCAGCGCCAGAAATTCGACGGAATCGAAGAAAGCCACGCCATCGCGCCAGTGGTTTTCATGCCGCTCCAAATTGGCCGAAACGCCTAAGTCGATGGAGGCACTCTTATACGTGCCGCAGCCATTTCCCGACTGCCAGTCAATCGAGTCGCCATCTGCTTTGCAGATCGGCAGGTGGTAATCAGTGAGAAGGAATGGGAAGTCGGCATTGCCACCGCTCAGTTTGAAGACAACGGTGTCGTCGCCCTCGATAGTGATATCCCGTACCGGCTCGACGAGCGGCGCTGCCGCCGAGGTCGAGCCTTCGCCACGGTGGAAGTTGATCGAATTGACAACGTCCTGAACGGTAAGCTCTTGCCCATCGTGGAACTGAACGCCCTTGCGGATCTTGAAACGCCATTCTGCGGCGTCCTCTGATGCTTCCCAGCTTTCCGCCAGTTCTGGCGTAAGTGAACCGTCAGGACCGACTTGGGTCAGACGGCCATGCACAGCATGTGTCCACGCAATCATAAAGCCAGAATCATACAGGCCGGGGTTCAGCGTGTCGGTTGTCTGGCCATGCCCAAGGCCAACCCGCAAATGACCACCTCGTTTGGGCGCGGCTCGGGCCGCACCTAATGGCAACGACGCGGCAGCAACTGTCGCTGCAGTGGTTTTCAAGAATCCGCGGCGATCGAGAAGGCCGCCTTTGATAAGAGTCATGTTCGTTCTCCCTGAATGTTCCGATTTGCGACCGCACGCCCGTCAGCAGGGGCCGCTGTTTGAGCCGACGTTTCACCGGATTGGACACTCGAGTTGTATCGGCAGGTCTATGCGCAAAAGAACTGAAAAAATTTTTGGATCATGTACAAATTCTAACCAGTTGCATATTGAAGTTGAGCTCAGTCTCGGCAGTTTTCCCGCCAAAGAAGGCGTCTCCGGTGAATGGCTCTATCAATTGCGTATGCGGGTGGCTGCACGAATCTTCTCAAGAGGCGATCGGAGGAGTCACCCCACCCGAGGATGACCGCTCTGTGCTCATCACGCCCATTCGAGCGCGATGCAGCATCGGTAGATTTGGGCTCAAAGCCGACTTTACATAACTCGCGGAAGAACCTACCGCCCCTCATACTCCGCCTTGCGCTTCTCGATAAACGCCAGCACGCCTTCCTGGAAATCGCGACTGTTCCCGCAATCGCCTTGCAACCGCGCTTCAAGATCAAGCTGACCCGAGAGATCATTGTCCCAACTGCCGCGGATGGCCTGTTTGAGGTTGGCGTAGGCAAGCGTTGGCCCCTTGGCCAGATGCGCCGCCCGGTCGCGCCAGCGGTCTTCAAACAGCGCCTCATCAACCGCTTCCCAGATCATGCCCCAATCATCCGCCTGCCGCGCGCTAATGGGTTCGGCGAAAAGAGCTGCCCCCATCGCCTTGGCCGCCCCCATCTGGCGCGGCAGCCAGAAGGTGCCGCCGGCATCGGGAATGAGACCAATCCGCGTGAAAGCTTGCAGGAAATAGGCGTTTTCTGATGCAATCACCACATCCGCCGCCAGCGCCAGATTGGCCCCAGCTCCCGCCGCCGGGCCGTTCACGGCGCTGATCGTGGGCACCGGGCAATTTCCAATGGCGTGCAGCATGGGCACGTATTCGTCGCGCAGCACCCGTTCCAGATCAAGCTCGGACACACGGCCGGTATCTGACAAATCCTGCCCAGAACAAAACGCCTTGCCGTTGCCGGTCATCACCAGCACCCGCGCCTTGCGTCCGGCCACGCGCGCCGCATCTGTGATCTCGGCGCGCATCTGTGCGTTGAGCGCGTTCATCTTGTCTGGCCGGTTGAGCGTCAGCACCGCGATGTCGTCGGTGATGTCGAACGTGATCGTATTGTACTCTTTCAAGGCTCTATCCTCCGACGCGATGCAGCGGGTGCAATTGCGCGACACTCAACCCTTAATCAGGATCAATGGCAACGCCAACGCGCCGTCACTTGTCGAGAATTTGCCGAAGCCGCGCTTCTTCATCTTCGCTGAGCTTAGCCTCTCCAACAGTCTCAGAGGTGGCGCGACGTCGAATATACCCCCAGCCAAGCGCCCCTGCGAGTAAGAGCATGCCGGGCCCTGCCAGCCAGAGCACAAGGTTTGACCCGCTGGTCAGCGGATTGAGCAGAACATATTCGCCGTAACGATCCACGACGAAGTCGACGACCTCTTCATCGCTGTCCCCGGCCACAAGCCGTTCGCGCACCAAGAGCCGCAGGTCACGCGCCAGATCGGCGTGGGATTCATCAATGCTCTCATTGCGGCAGACAAGGCAGCGCAACCCCGCCGAGATGTCCCGCGCCCGCTCTTCAAGCGCCGGATCATCCAGGATTTCATCTGGCTGCACTGCGGCCACAGGTGCCGCCAGAAGGCACAGGATCAGAGCAAGCGCATGTCTCATTCAGCTGGCGTCGCTTGGGGTGTTTCGCGCGTTTTACGCGCGCCAGCCGCTACACGGTAGCGCCTGTCGCTGAGCGACAAGGCACCGCCCAAAGCCATCAGGATCGAGCCACCCCAGATCCAGTTGGCCAGCGGTTTGTAATAGCTGCGCACAGCCCAACCGCCATTCACCTGCGGATCGCCAATCACAACATAAATATCGCGCAAAAACCCGTTGTCGATGGCCGCCTCAGAGGTCGGCATGGCCGCCACCGGATAGATACGTTTTTCCGGCTTGAGCGAGACAATCGTCTGCCCGTTTTGACCAACGTCAATCACGGCTGTTGTGGAGAGGTAATTGGGTCCTTCCACGTCTTTCACATCGGCGAGTGTGATCTCATATCCTGCGAAGTCATAGGTTTCGCCAATCTGAGCGACGCGGATGTCTTCTTTCTCCCAGGCCATCATCGCAGAGACACCTGCAATGGTGATGCCAAAGCCCGCATGCGCCACCGACTTGCCCCAGTCCGCGCGCGGCAAACGGCGCAGGCGGCCAAAGCGATCATCACCCCGGCCTGTGCGGCTCCAGAGATCAACGGCGGCACCGGCAACCAGCCATGCGGCCAAAAAGAGACCCACGGGTCCAAGCGCGCTGCGCTCGGTCTGCATCGCCCAGACCAGCAGGCCAACTGCGACGGCCAGGACAAAAGCGCCCGTCAGCTGTTTGATAGCTCGCGACAGGACACCCCGTTTCCACGGCATCAGCGCCCCAACTGGCAGGATCAGACCCAACAGGATCATGAACGGCGTGAAGGCCATGTTGAAGAACGGCGCACCGACGCTGAGCTTGCGGTCAAAGAAAAGCTCGGACACCAGCGGCCAGATGGTGCCAACGAAGACCACAAAGGTGGCGACACCCAGAAGCACGTTGTTGGCCACGAGGAAAGACTCGCGACTGACCAGTCCAAACACGCCCTTGGCCTGCATCACATGGGCGCGCGCAGCAAAAAGCGTCAGTCCCACCATCATGAAGAAGCCGAGAATGAGCAAAAGGAACAGTCCGCGCTCAGGGTCTGTGGCGAAGGCATGAACAGAGGTCAGAACACCGGATCGCGTGATAAACGCGCCCACCATGGAAAAACCAAAGGCAATGATCGCCAGAAGGATCGTCCAGCTTTTAAGCGACTCGCGCTTTTCCACCACGATGGCGGAATGCAGCAAGGCCGCCGCAATCAGCCATGGCATGAAGCTGGCATTTTCAACCGGATCCCAGAACCAGAATCCGCCCCAGCCGAGCTCATAGTAGGCCCACCAGGAGCCGAGCGCGATGCCGATGGTCAGGAAAATCCAAGCGGCCAATGTGTAGGGGCGCACCCAGCGGCCCCAGGCCGCGTCCACACGACCTTCGATCAAGGCTGCGACCGCAAAGGAAAACGTCATCGAAAGGCCGACATAGCCCAGATACAAAAACGGCGGGTGGAAGGCGAGACCGGGGTCTTGCAGAAGTGGGTTGAGGTCTTGGCCATCAAAAGGCGGCACAGGCAGGCGCAGGAATGGGTTGGACGAGAACAGGATAAATGCAAAAAATGCAACGCCAACAGACGCTTGCACCGCCAAAACCCGAGCTTTTAAGGTCGGTGGCAGATTGCCCCCAAACCAAGACGCAAAGGCCCCGAATAGGGTTACAATCAACACCCAGAGCAGCATCGAGCCCTCGTGGTTGCCCCACACCCCGGTCACTTTGTAGAGCATCGGTTTCAGAGAGTGGCTGTTCTGAGCCACCAACTGCACAGAAAAGTCTGATGTGACAAAGGCATAAGTCAATGCCGCAAATGATAGCGCCGTCAGGCCAAACTGTAGGTTTGCTGCGGGTTCTGCCGTGGCCATCCAGGACGACCAGCGGTTATGCGCGCCCACCAGTGGCACGATCATTTGAAAGATCGCCACACAAAAGGCGAGGATGAGTGCGAAGTGCCCGAGCTCTGTAATCATAAGTTGAATATAAACAGCCGTTCGGGACTGGCCAATGATTTTGGTTAAGCCGACCGGTTCACATTGTCGCGGGGTGCGTTCGCTGACGCAGCCAGTCATCCAGCGCCGGATTGTCCGAGGGCTGCACCGCCGCCAACGTCAAAGTGGCATCTGACTGCGTTTGGGCCACGCCCGGGCTGCGCGCATCCAGCGCGCGCAGGTCTTCCACAGCGGTGATCACTTGTGGCACACGTGCCAGTGTTGCAGCGATAGAACGCTGAAATTCCTGGCCTTTTGCCTGATGGCGCGCGCCAAAGTAAAAGCTGACAATCGCACCCAACAGCCACCAAAGCGGCTCTGGCACAAGGGCAATGCCCTGCATGCGTTCGGCAAACCAGACCGGGTCAACCATCGCACTTAGGAAGAGGCCAAGCGTTCCAAGCGCCATGGCAGGGCGTGGGATGCGGTTCAACCCGTCGATGAAGCGATCATACCAAGACACTTTGACATGAGCGAATTCCGCTGAAAGCTGATCGAGTGCGGCTCCCTGCAGGCTGGCTGCACGCTGGTCCGCCGCCTCTGCATTGACGCGAAAGACCTCGGCGGTTTCAGCAACAACATTGCGGTCACCGCCAAAGAGCACGGAGAAAACTCTGCCTATCAATCCCATGACGCTGTCCTTTCGCGAAATTCTGTGGTGCTCAAGTGATAGCGCTGCGAAATGAATTCTTCGGCGCGCTTGATCCAGCCGCCCTTGTCGCCCGAACGGCTGCGTGCGAATTTGCGGGAGGCGGCGCGCCGGTCGGCCAATCGGAAATAATAGTTCCGCCGTGCAATCCCGTAAGCATCCGCAATATGATCAGGTGCCGCCTTCGCCGCCTTGCGCGCTGCAACAAGTGTTTGCGGCCCGATCATTCCATCGACCGTCACGTCGTGGTTCATATGTCTTAACAGCCGTTGCAGAATTTTAACGGCATTGCCCCCCGCATTGACATACATGTCAAAGACGCTGGCCTGCAGCACATCTGGCAGGTCAGCGATGCGTGGTTTGTGAAAGTAATGACGCAGGAAAATATCCACTGCTTGATCAGGACGCAGGGCGCGCACATCGGCGATGTCCACCTTGTCATCCCCGGTTAGATCAAGTCCGAGACGCCTCAGCGTCCCTATCGTGACCCCGTGTTTTGTCGCCCCGCCTGGATCATCGGGGTCATTGACGAACCCCCTCTCGGGCAACGATCTGTCGGGCAATTTCTTGAACGTTGAGCATCGCGGCATTCCAGTTGTTCTGGTTCCGCAAAAGGCTCAGCTGAAGGGGTTAAGAAAACCTTCAGCTATCGCCCGGCTCTTTGTAGACACCCTGCTCCTTGAGGCTTTCGATCACCTCTTTGGGCATGTATTCCTCATCATGCTTGGCAAGGATCTCCGTCGCCTTGAACACCCCATCCTCATATGTGCCGGTGCCAACCATGCCTTCGTTCTCTGAGAAAAGGTCTGGCAATACGCCCGTATATGTGACCGGGATCACGGCTCCACCATCGGTCACGCTAAAGCTGACAGTTTCGCCTTGCCCGCGCACGATGCTGCCCTCTTCGACCAAACCACCGATGCGAAACACCTCCGTTGGCAAGGGTGGTTCCTCGACGATCTGACTCGGGGATCGGAAAAAGTTTATCCCGTCTTGCAACGCATACCCAATCAGCCCTGTTGACAGCACAAGCGCTACCGTTGCGATGGCGATAATCTGAACGCGGCGTTTTTTCTTGAGCGATTTCATTGGCCTACCACATTGTCTCTACGGGAATACTGGGGCCAGCATGAGCCCCGCCGTTTCATCCTCACCTAACATCAGATTGGCGTTTTGCAAGGCCTGCCCGCTGGACCCTTTGGTCAGGTTATCCAGCGCAGCAACGACAATCGCGCGCCCTTCGATCCGGTCCCGGCTGACGCCGATATGGCAAAAATTGCTGCCGCGGATATGCCGCGTACTTGGGGCCTCGCCCATGGGCAGAACCTCGATGAACGGCTCATCGGCATAGGCGTTTTGCAAGGACGCATAAACCGCATCCGGGTCGCCTTTGACATAGCCCGTGGCCAGAATCCCGCGATTGGCGGGAATGAGATGCGGGGTGAACTGGATTTTCACGTCACGCCCCGCAATGGCGGAAAACTCCTGATCAAACTCCCCCAGATGCCGGTGCGTCCCGCCCAAAGCGTAGGCGTGATACCCCTCTGACAATTCGGCATGCAAAAGGTTTTCCCTTAGACTACGCCCTGCCCCGGATACCCCGCATTTGAGATCCAGAATAATGTCATCCAGATCGATCAGACCATCCGCAATCAGAGGCCGGAGAACATATTGCCCCGTCGCCGCATTGCAGCCCGTGCCCGCCACCAACCGCGCCCTGGCAATGGCCTCACGGTAAAACTCGGTCAGTCCGTACACCGCCTCGCCCTGCATTTCCACGGCGCTATGCGGGTTGCCGTACCACGTCTCATAATCCTCAGGATCGCGCAGCCGGAAATCGGCGCTCAGATCCACAATCTTTAGGTCATGCGGCAAGGCCGAGATCACCTCCTGGCTGGTCTTGTGCGGCAACGCGCAAAAGCACAGATCAACCTTGGTAAAGTCGATATCCTCGATCTTAACCAAATCCGGCAGGTCGAGGTGACGCAGATGTGGAAAGACCTGCGCCATGGATTGCCCGGCCTTGGAATTGGCCCCAAGGGCAACGATGTCCATGTTGGGATGCGTCGCTATAAGCCGGATCAGCTCCGCACCGGTATAGCCCGACGCGCCCAGAATGGCGATTTTGTGGGTCATGGTGACCTCTTTCATATGGTATTTGGCGTTTAGGAAAATTCTTGTAGTCCGGCAAGGGACCGCGATGTCACAGGGCTTGGCCTCAGGCAGCCTCAAACGCGATGCGTCGTCGTAAAAACAGAGTGGCTCGGTCTGAAACCGTCTTGGGATCACCTGTGGTCAAAAACCGCGTACCACTCCCCTCACCGACCATATCAGGCCGCCGGTCCAGATAGTCGCTGAGGCTGTCGGCGACCAGTTTCGGTTGCGAAAAAACCGCGACGTCCGGACCAAGCGCATCCTGAAACACATGCTCCATCAACGGGTAATGCGTACAGCCCAGCACGGCAGCTTGCGGGTCGGGCATTTTGCGTTTGAGCGCATCAACATGGCTGCGCACCAATGCCTCGGCCAAGATCATATCGCCCTCTTCGATGGCATCCACCACCCCGCCACAGGCCTGCGCCTCGACATCAACCCCAATGGCGCGAAAAGCCAACTCGCGTTGAAACGCACGGCTGCTGACGGTGGCAGGTGTCGCAAACAGAGCCGCATGCTTTACCGCAACTTCACGCGGTGGGGAATTGTCCCCCCATTGCCGTTCGGTCAGCGCCTCGATCAAGGGCACAAAGACGCCAAGCACGCGCTTACCCTCTGGCACGCCCGCCTCTTGCATCCGCCGCAAAGCCGCCGCTGACGCCGTGTTGCAGGCCAGGATCACAAGGTTGCAGCCCTCATTCCAAAGCCTGCGTACATGTGCATTGGTGAGTTTGAAAATGTCATCCGCGTCCCGCACGCCATAAGGCGTGTGCGCATTGTCCCCAAGATACAGAAGCGGCAGATCCGGCAGCCGTGCCTCGATCGCGTCAAGCACGGTTAACCCACCCAGACCGCTATCAAAAATGCCAACTGCCATCAGATATGTGCGCCGATAGCGCCCTTATTCGAATTCAAACCCAAGCGCGTTGGGATCAACCGCGCCATTGGCAAGCTCATACGTCTTATGGCGCAAAAAGGCCATGAGGGATTTCGCGTCTGTGGCGCGCTCAGCAAGTTCATGTTGCGCAATTGGCTTGCCGATGACCACCTCAACAGGTGTGTCGACCCGTTTGCCAAACTCTTTGATCAACAGCCCCATTCGCAAGGTCGAATGCAGATGGCTGGCCACCTGGAACAATCGGCTGGTATGACCTTCGAAGTAGATAGGCACCACCTTGCCCCCCGATTTCGCAATCATACGAGCAGTAAAACTGCGCCAGCTGGGATCAAGCGGTTGCCCGAAAGGGCGTGCGCCCGTGCTGACGGTACCGCCGGGGAAAATGCCGATGGCACCACCTTGACCCAAATAGTTGAGTGCAGTTTTTCTTGTCTGAAGGTTGAGGGCCACAGCCTCTTTGGTTTCATCAAAACTCACCGGAAGAACCACTCGGTTGAGATCTTCAGCCTTGCGAAACACCGAATTGGCCAGAATGCGAAAGTCTCCCCGCGTCTGGCTCAGGATGTGGCCCATCATCAGGCCATCAAGAATGCCGTAAGGGTGATTAGCGATCAAAATAAGAGGGCCTTCAGCGGGAATGTTGGCAAGGCTCCCGCCTGTGACCTCAAGGCTCAGGCCGTAGCGTTCAACCATCACCTGCCAGAAATCACGGCCTGCCGCGACCTCATGCTCATAACCCTCGGCGCGTTTGATCAGGCGGATGCGTCCCGTCAGGTTCTCCATCGTGCGGATCATCGCCCGACCACCGCGCGTTTGCGCGGAATAGGCGTAGCTGATGTCGCGTGCGATATGGCGATCCTGGCGCATATCCGATCTCTGCTCGATTCCTTTGCCAAGGGTTATGCCGCGTTTTGACGCGTCTCCCTATCAAAACTTTCGTGACACTCACTCTGCAGCTTGTGACAGAGGTGTCCCACCCGATTTGATCAGCGCCAGCAAATCCTCGCGTTGTTTGGCGGCTTTCCTAGCATTGGCCGCCTTCACCGGACCAAATCCGCGGATCTGCAAAGGCAATTCGGCCAATGCGATGATCGCGTCGCGTGTTTGATCGTCCAGTTTGGATAAAGTCTTAGCCATATCTTTTTGATATTGCCGGATCAATTTGCGTTCCATGCGTCGCTCTGAATTGTAGCCAAAGAGATCAAATGGCGTGCCACGCAGGCGCTTCAGCTTGGTCAATAACCGCAAAGGGGTTTCCACCCATGTGCCAAATTCACGCTTCTTGGGGCGCCCGTCAGGCCCCTTGCCACCGAGGACCGGCGGCGCGAGGTGATACGTCATTTTGAAACTGCCGGAAAACTCTTCTTCCGCTTTGTTCCGAGACGACAACAACAACCGCGCGACCTCATATTCATCTTTGTAAGACAAAAGCTTGTGATACCCTTGGGCCACAGCCTCCTTAACCCGAACATCTTCGATCCCGTCCACCAGTTTACGATATCGCTTGGCCAGCCGCGGCCCCTGGTAGGCGGTCAAATGATCAACGCGGAACGCGATTTTTTCCTCCAGGGTTTTCGGTTTTTGCACCAGTTCGGCTGTGTATAGCTTCATTGCATCATCGGGATGCGTGGCCGCCCATCGTCCAATCTCAAAAGCCCGCAGGTTTTGCTCAACCGCAGCACCGTTCAGCTCAATCGCCTCGTCAATCGACGCTTTAGAGAGCGGCACCAACCCCTTTTGCCAGGCCGCGCCAAAGACCAGCATATTGGCATAGATCGCATCCCCCATGCTTGCCCGCGCCAATTCATGCGCATCAAAGAAATGCACGTCTTTTTGCAGTCGCGCCTCAAGCGCGAGCTGCAGGCGATCAGACGGGATAGTAAATTCCGTATCCTGCGTGAAGGCGCCTGTGATGATCTCATGGCTGTTAACCACGGCCCCGGTACGTCCCTGGCGTGTCAGGCCAAGGGTCTTGGCCCCCGCACTGACCACAAGGTCGCCGCCGATGAGCGCATCGCATTCGCCCGTGGCCACACGAATGGCACTGATGTCCTCGGGACTTTCGGCCAGGCGGCAGTGCACATGCACCGCGCCGCCCTTTTGCGCCAGACCAGCCATTTCCATCATACCCGCGCCTTTGCCGTCAATTTGAGCCGCCTGCGCCATCACGGCCCCGATGGTCACAACGCCCGTGCCGCCGACTCCGGTGATCACCACGTTATAAGTTCCCTTGATCTTGGGCAGCGCCGGTGGCGCGATGTACGGCAGTTCAAGATCAACAGCTGCATCTTTGCGGATTTTTGCACCTTCCAGCGTGACGAAAGACGGGCAGAAACCCTTCACACAACTGAAATCCTTGTTGCAGCTGGATTGATCAATCGCTCGTTTGCGGCCCAGTTCGGTACCTTTCGGAACGATCGCAACGCAGTTCGATTGCACCCCGCAATCCCCGCAGCCTTCGCACACATCAGAGTTGATGAAGACCCGCTTGTCTGGATCCGGGAAACTGCCACGCTTGCGGCGACGTCGTTTCTCGGCGGCGCAGGTCTGGATGTAAACAATGGCCGACACGCCCTTGATATTCTGAAATTTTTCCTGAACCTCTGACAGCTCAGAACGTTCATGCCAGCCAATGCCAGACGGGAAGTCGCTTTTGCGTGGCTCCTCCTTGGCATCAAACACCACCGCGACATGCGCCACCCCCATGGCCTGCAATTCCCGAGCAATGCGACCTGGGGACAAGCCACCTTCATTGCCCTGCCCACCTGTCATGGCCACGGCGTCATTGAAAAGAATTTTGTAGGTGATGTTCGTCCCCGCCGCGAGAGCCGCACGAATGGCCTGCACACCGGAATGGTTGTAGGTGCCGTCGCCGAGGTTCTGGAACACATGATCACGCTTGGAAAACGGCGCTTCCCCGACCCAGTTGGCCCCTTCACCGCCCATGTGGGTGAATCCAACGGTGTCACGGTCCATCCATTGCACCATGAAATGACAGCCGATCCCGGCATATGCGCGACTGCCTTCGGGCAGCTTGGTTGAGCTGTTATGCGGACACCCGGCACAGAAATAAGGAAGGCGCGTGGCCATGTCCTTGGCGTTATCAGCTTTCTTTGTTTCTTCAATGGCTTGCAGGCCAACCTTCACGCGATCTGTGCCGCGTCCTTCCTCCACAAGGATACCGCCAATCTTTTCGGCAACCATGACAGGATCAAGCGCCATACGGGTTGGGAAGAGCTCTTCTTCATGCAGACCGCCTGCCCCGCCTTTGTACCATCCGTAAACACGGCGCCCCTGACGGTTGTCAAAAATCGCTTCCTTAATCTGGATTTCGATGAGCTTGCGTTTTTCCTCGACCACGACGATGAGGTCCAGCGTTTCGGCCCACTCATCGAACCCTTTCATATCCATTGGAAAGGTTTGCCCAACCTTATACGTCGTCAGGCCCAGACGCTCTGCCTCATCCGCATCAATGCCCAGTAAATCAAGCGCATGCACAAGATCGAGCCAGTTCTTACCGGCCGCAACAAAGCCGATCTTCGCCCCGGGTTTGCCCATCATGCGCCTGTCGATCTTGTTGGCATGGGAAAACGCCTCGGCGGCAAAGCGTTTGTGGTCAATCATGCGCGCTTCCTGCGCGATCCAATGGTCGGCGAGGCGGATGTTCAATCCACCTTCGGGCATCTCAAACTCGGGCGTGACAAAAGACATCCGGTCGGTGCGCCCGTCCACAACGCTGGTGACTTCGACCGTGTCTTTCATGGTTTTCAGTCCACACCAAACCCCCGCAAAGCGAGACAGCGCAAAGCCGTAAAGTCCAAAGTCGAGGATTTCCTGAACACCTGCGGGCGACAAGACCGGCATATAGGTATCGACCATCGCCCAGTCGGATTGATGACACACGGTCGAGCTTTCTCCGGTGTGATCGTCTCCCATCGCCATAAGGACACCCCCAAGGGGGGACGTTCCAGCCATATTGGCATGACGCATCACATCGCCTGTGCGATCCACACCCGGCCCCTTGCCGTACCAAAGGCCAAAGACGCCGTCATATTTGCCTTCACCGCGCAATTCGGCTTGCTGCGTGCCCCAAAGCGCTGTAGCCGCGAGATCTTCGTTGAGACCCGGCTGGAATGTCACATTGGCCTCTGCCAGGGTTTTTTCGGCGCGAGCCATTTGCATATCGACAGCACCCAGCGGAGAGCCGCGATAACCGGTCACATAGCCAGCTGTGTTGTGACCCGCCGCCTTATCCCGCGCGGCCTGCGTCAGCATCAGCCGCACAAGCGCCTGTGTTCCATTCAGCAAAATGGGTGATTTCTCAAGATTCAGCCGATCATTGAGAGATATCTTCTGATCACTCATCGATGTCCTCCCTGCCAACGTCACATGAGGGCGTTGATAATTCTATAATAGGTCATAAATTGTGACCTACCAAGTAAATTCTCGAAATCGGTAACTCGAGGATAGGAACCGCTTGTCGTTTTCTGCTATTGCGCAGATTAACAAATTTCAGTTTCGAAAGTTGCTCAAATGGATTGGGATAAATTACGGATTTTTCATGCGGTCGCAGATGCCGGAAGCCTCACCCATGCGGGCGATCAGCTTCATCTGTCGCAATCGGCCGTTTCAAGGCAAGTTCGCGCGTTGGAAGAATCACTCAATGTCACGCTGTTTCATCGTCACGCGCGCGGGTTGATCCTGACCGAACAGGGCGAGCTTCTGTTTGACGCCACACGCGCGATGATGAAACGATTGGATGCCGCCACCGCCCGTATTCGCGATAGCGAAGAAGAAGTGTTTGGCGAGCTGCGTGTGACAACCACGATCGGCTTTGGCACGCTTTGGTTGGCTCCGCGCCTGCCGAAACTCTTTGAGAAGTATCCCGATCTGAATATTGACCTCATGCTTGAAGAACGCGTGCTTGACCTGCCCATGCGCGAGGCGGATGTCGCCATTCGGATGAAAGAACCAAGCCAGGCCGATTTGATCCGCAAGCGGCTTATGAGCGTGCATATGTGCCTCTTTGCGACGCCAGAGTACCTGCAAGAAAATGGCACACCCCAGGAGCAACAAGACCTCAGCAATCACCGCATTCTATGCCAGAACCCGCGCTCGGCTCAGGTGGGCGCGGCCGCGACACTCGTGGCAGAGCTCATGACCAATGATGTGACCTCAATGCTGACCGTGAACAACTATTTCGGCGTTCTGCAGGGGGTGTTGCACAATATCGGCATTGGCGTCCTGCCTGACTATCTGAGTCGCGACTTTCCCGATCTGGTACGTGTCTTACCGGACGTGCATTCCGTAGAAGTCCCGGTTTTTCTCGCTTACCCCGAGGAATTGCGGCATTCGCAGCGCATCGCGGCGTTCCGGGATTTTGTTCAAGAAGAGATCGTGATTTATCGAAAAACGATGAAAGCACAATCCCTTACGTCTGCGTAACACCAGTGCGCGCCTGAGGTATGCACGACACACATAACGGGATTGCTGCCTGTGTGACCTGTTTTTTCTTGAAACGTGAAATGGCCCTCTCTACTTCCCAAACATGAAGGCGCGCACTGAGGTGTCGCGCCATCATACCTCCCTGTTGGACTAAGGCCGAGCTTAGCGCTCGGCCCTTTTTTTGGCCCATACCCCGTATAGATGCGGACGTATGACCATCACGCTTAGAAAGCCGTCTTTGGATGAATTGCCCGCCCTTTCGCTACTCTGCCAGCGGTCAAAGGCGCATTGGGGGTATGACGCTGCCTTCATGAAGGCCTGCGAAGCAGAACTGACATTGAGTGACGACACACTCGACAAACCAATCATGCTGGCTGAAACAGGTGATGAAATTGCGGGCGTGGCGCAGCTTGTCTGGGAAGGGTCGGATATGGATCTCGACCGGCTCTATATTGACCCGCCCTTTATCGGCCAAGGTGTTGGGCGCGTCTTGTTTGACTGGTGTGTGACCACCGCGCAAGGCTTGGACGCCGCACGGCTTTTGATCGATGCGGAACCAAATGCCGTTAAGTTCTATGAGAAAATGGGCGCCGTTCAGATTGGGATGCGCCCGTCCGGCTCCATCCCAGGTCGGTTTCTGCCACAGCTGGAGTTTGTGCTTAGATAACGGTCAACTCGCTGCCCGCCAAAGGTGACAACAGCCGGGGTGCACCGGTTGTTATGACGATGTTTTCTTCATGCACCATCATACGCCCCTCCACCGTTTCAATCCCAGGCTCTAACGTAATCACCATTCCTGGCTTGAGCTCGGTTTCATCGGCCTGAATGAGCGAAAGCCCTTCGGTCAGTTGCAGGCCCAAAGCATGTCCCAGCCGTCCGGTAGTCTCCCCTCCGCCAACAATATCGGCCATTGCACGCCACAGATCACTGGCACAGGCGCCGGGACGTGCGGTCTCCAACCCAGCGGCCACGGCCTCCATCAGGCGGCTATGCGCATTTGCGGCCTCTTGTGAGGGCTGGCCCACGGAAAAGTTTCGGTCATAGTCGCAGAAGTACCCGTCCTTCATCGCCCCAGTGTCTAGCATGAGCACATCCCCTGCCTTCAGGGGCGTGTCACTGGCCGGTGAGATCACATCGTCGTATCCGTCTGGCCCGGCGCCGCCCGAAAGATACGGCACCCAGTCCGCGCCTTCTTCGAGCAAAAGACGTTGGAAGTTACGAAATACCGTAGAGAGGGGAACGCCTTCGCCCGCGATCTCACCCATACGTGCAAAGGCACGACCAGCCACCGAACAAATGGTTTCGATCTTGGCAATCTCGGCCTCGGATTTCACCGCACGTGCGTTTGCGAGTATGCCGTGGTCTGGACCGAACGACATCTGCGTCTGTGCCTTCAGCGCCTCAAAATCCGCCAAGGGCATACGCAGATGCGTTTCCAAATGCGACGGGATGCCGACCGGCCCACCAACCTCTTTCAGCGCCTGCGCTAATAGGCTCACCCCATCATCCCCCGGCACAGGCGCAGGCCAGGTGCGAATATCCTCGATCCACCCCCGCCCCATAAGCGCCGCCCCGATGGATGGGATGACGGCAACGGGTTTGCCCCTGGCCGGGACCACCAGATACCAAGGCCGCGTCGGGCTTTGCCAGAACCGGGTCAAAAAGCCGGTGAGGTACAGGATGTCATGTTCTGTCGTCAAAAGTAGCGCGCCAAGCTCATGTTGCGCCATGCCTGCCTGGATAACCTTGAGCCGCGCGGCGTATTCGGCGTCAGGAAAAAGGCTCACTGCGCCATCTCGCTGAGAATACACAGGCTAACGGCGTCCTCGGGCAGGTCCATCAAACGCAAAGCGGCAACGCCTGCACCGCCGGATTCTGTTGTCGCCAGACTTTGGCTTGCCAGTTCAGGTAAAACATCCGCAGCTTCAGCCTCTGTGACTGTGACAAACGCATCGGCATCGCGGGACAGACCTTTCAGTGCGATCAAAGATGCTTCCTTGCAGTCCAGCCGCCCCATGGACGACACGCCACCCTCAGCCGTGACGAAATGCCCGGCCTCGATCGCGGCCTGAAGTGCGGGGGCCTCTGATGGCTCCACCACTAGTATCTGAGGTGCATCGCCCCAAGCCTTGCGGAAAAAAGCTGCACAGGCCCCAGCCAAGCCACCGACGCCGGCTTGCAAAAAGATATGGGTGGGCACCACTGGCATCTGGCGCGTGGCCTCGGCAGCCATGGCCAAGTAACCTTCCATTAACCTGTGCGGGCGCATCACATAGCCCGGCCAGGACGTATCAGACAAAAGAATCCAATCGTTGTCTTCGGCAGCTTTCATAGCAGCCTCGACGCTAGTCTCATATTCGGCCCCTTCCCGCACCACACGCGCACCTTTGTCACGCAGACGATTCGCAAAGCTTTCTGGCACCGTATCGGCAAGATAGATCACCGCATCCGCCCCAAATATGCGGGCGCCCGCGGCCACGGACATCCCGTGGTTGCCTGCGCTCGCGGTCACATATGTTCGTCCGGTCAGTGCCGAGCTGAGATCCTCGACCTCTGTCTCTACGGCCTCACACGCAATCACATAAGCCGCCCCAAGCGCCTTGAAGCTGCCAAGCCCCATGCGTGCGCGCTCGTCCTTGATCCAAACTGCGCCCGGTAATCCGCTGGCCTTGACCAACGGCGTTTCACCTGCCGACGGGCATTGTTGCAATAGCATCTCCACGGCGTCGGCGTCCGTGCTTGGCATCGGAATTTCGTTCAGGATGTCATCTGGCAAGGCTTTACCCCGCCACGGGTTCTGGATGATCTTCATATGCCCTCTCTTTCAGCGCACTGGACTGCATTTGTCCCATTCGGTCAACCTTGTTCCACAAGCCTCTTTCCCCTTTTCGATGGATGGCCTAAAGAGGCGCCAACAGGCCACTCTCGGGGGATAATGTCTGATGCAGGAACCGGCGATCACTCAGGAATTGATCGAAGCGCATGGGCTGAAGCCTGATGAGTATGACCGTATTCTCGACATCATGGGCCGCACGCCCACATTTACTGAACTTGGCATTTTCTCCGCAATGTGGAACGAGCATTGCTCTTATAAGTCCTCCAAGAAATGGCTGCGCACCCTGCCCACCGAAGGGCCACAGGTGATTTGCGGTCCCGGCGAAAATGCCGGTGTGATTGATATTGGTGACGGGCAAGCTGTGATCTTCAAAATGGAGAGCCACAACCACCCGTCTTACATTGAGCCTTATCAAGGCGCGGCCACCGGTGTGGGCGGTATTCTACGTGACGTCTTCACCATGGGCGCGCGGCCCATCGCCTCGATGAACTCGCTTTCCTTTGGTGAGCCTGCACATCCCAAGACACGCCAGCTTGTGCACGGTGTGGTCGAAGGCATTGGCGGCTACGGCAACTGTTTTGGCGTACCTTGTGCAGGCGGTGAGGTCCGATTTGATCCGGCTTATAACGGTAATTGCCTGGTGAATGCGTTTGCGGCGGGCCTCGCGGATGCGGACAAGATTTTCTATTCCGCCGCCTCGGGCGTGGGTATGCCCGTGGTCTATCTGGGGGCCAAAACTGGCCGCGATGGCGTCGGTGGGGCCACAATGGCCTCGGCCGAGTTTGACGAGAGCATCGAAGAAAAACGCCCAACCGTACAGGTGGGCGATCCTTTCACCGAGAAACGCTTGATGGAAGCCACGCTGGAGCTGATGGCCACGGGCGCTGTCATTTCCATTCAGGACATGGGCGCTGCAGGCCTGACCTGTTCAGCGGTCGAGATGGGCGACAAGGGCGGGCTTGGCGTCAAGCTCAACCTCGATGATGTGCCACAACGCGAAGAGAACATGACCGCTTATGAGATGATGCTTTCGGAAAGCCAGGAACGGATGCTCATGGTGCTCAAGCCCGAACTTGAGGCCGAGGCCCGCGCGGTGTTCGATAAATGGGACCTCGATTTTGCCATCGTGGGAGAGACGATTGCCGAAGACCGCTTTGTCATCATGCACAAGGGTGAGGTCAAAGCCGATCTGCCTCTTGCCACACTGTCAGGCAGCGCGCCGGAATATGACCGGCCTTGGGTCGAACCCGAGGCCGCCGCACCGCTGGACATGGCCAGTTTACCGGAGATTGACCCCATCGATGGCCTAAAAGCGCTCATCTCTGCGCCAAACTACTGTTCGCGCCATTGGGTCTATGAGCAATACGACACCATGGTCATGGCCGACAGCGCGCGCCTCCCCGGACAAGGTGCCGGACTGATCCGTGTGCATGGCACCGACAAGCTTTTGGCCTTCACCTCGGACGTGACCCCGCGTTATGTCAAGGCCAATCCCAAGGAAGGCGGAAAACAGGCGGTGGCCGAGGCCTATCGCAACCTCACTGCCGTGGGCGCGGTACCACTTGCCACAACCGACAACCTCAATTTCGGCAATCCCGAAAAGCCCGAGATCATGGGGCAGTTCGTAATGGCCATCAAAGGCATTGGCGAGGCCGTGGGCGCGCTCGACATGCCCATCGTGTCGGGCAACGTGTCGCTTTATAATGAAACCGACGGCTCTGCGATCCTGCCGACCCCAACGATTGGCGCGGTGGGTCTGATCAAATCGCCTCAAGACGCAATCACAGGACAGGCTCAAGAAGGGCATGTCGCCGTCGTGATCGGGGAAACCTCCGGTCATCTGGGCCAATCTGCGCTTCTGGCCGAACTTCTGGGCCGGGTTGAGGGTGACGCCCCCGCGGTGGATTTGGCCGCCGAAAAACGCCATGGCGATTTTATTCGCACGCATCGTGACAAGATCGTGGCTTGCACAGACCTCGGAGATGGCGGATTGGCTTTGGCCGCATTTGAATTGGCCGAAAGCGCGGGCGTCGGCGTTGAGATTGACACAGGTGACGCAGGCGCGCTCTTTGGCGAGGATCAGGCGAGATATCTTCTGGCCACGACACGTGAACATGCCGAAACCCTTGTCGCAGTGGGAGCAGACGCAGGCGTGCCTGTTTCAGTTGTCGGCCGGTTCACCGGCAACTCGGTCAGCTTCGGTGGTGCATCTGCGCCATTGGATGACCTCAGCACCACATTCCGCGAGGCATTTGCCAACACCTTCGCCTGATCGCGAACTCTCACGATTGCATGAGTGGCGTTGGCGCAGCGCGTTCGGCATGCCATCGTCGGGGGACGCAACATGAAAGGTGCCCCGCATGCTCCGTTTTCTGTTTTCTCTGGCTGTCATAGCCTTTCCGCTTGCCCTAACGGCACAAGAGGCTGAGCCAGAAATTACTCCAGAGAAGACCACACCGGAGATTCAATCAGAATTAGAAGCACCGATGACACTGGAGCGGCTGGATGAAATTGTGCGCGTGCTCGACCCTGAGGCTGTTTCAGACGGAAGACGTTGGCGGCTGACAATAGCCGACACGCCGGTGTTGATCATCACGGACCCCAACAACGATCGGATGCGTGCATTGACCCCGGTGAAAAAAGTTGAAGAGCTTGAGGACGGCGCGTTCAAACGCATGATGCAGGCCAATTTCGACAGCGCATTGGACGGGCGCTACGCCATTGCCAACGATATGGTCTGGGCAACCTATATCCATCCTCTTGCGGCATTGGAGAAAGATCAGTTGATCTCAGGCCTAGGGCAAATCATCAACCTCTCAAAAAGCTATGGAACCCTTTATTCCGGCGGTGCCATGCAGTTTGGCGGCGGAGACAGCGGCGCTTTGCAGCGTGAGCTGATTGATGAGCTTTTGAAAAAAGGCGAAGAGATTTAAGGCGGCTACCATGACTTGCCATCGGACACCCGGCTCTCTACATCTTGGACAAAGACCCAAGGAGTGCTCCGCATGCCGATGCAAGCGCAGGAAATCGAAGACCTGATCCGCGAAACCTTTCCTGAGGCCAAGATTACCATCACCGATCTTGCCGGTGACGGGAACCACTATGCCGCCGAGGTAATCGACGAGAGCTTTCGTGGCAAAAACCGTGTGCAACAGCAACGCGCCGTCTATACCGCACTCAAAGGCAAAATGGACGGACCATCCGGCGATCTGCACGCCCTGGCGCTGACAACGAAGGCGCCTGATTGATGGAAGTCCTGATCATCATCGCGTTGATTGTCGTGGCGGTGGGGGCGCTTGCCATCATGGGACAGCGCAAAGACCCCGGTGCGCGCGGCAGTGAGCCCGGGCATGGTGATCATATTCTTGAATCAGACTACCAGTCGGGGGTCGGCGGGGGCAACGTCACTCGCTGGACAGTGCCGAAAGATCCCCAGGCCTATGCAAAACGCTTTGTTCCCAAAGGCAAAGCAAAATGACCATGATCCGGATGGCCCGGCCGCAAATCGGGTGGCCCATCGCGATCCAAGCTGCTGTCGTGAGCAAAGGCTGACCTGTTGTCACCGATGTTCAAAGCCGCTTTGATCGGGGCCATTGGGTTTACCATTCTACTTGTTTTCGCCGTCCGGGGTATCAACCGGCGCAACGCAGAATTCCAAAAACAGCTCGATGCCCCCAAGGGTCATGTTTCGCCAGCATTTCTGGAAACAGCCCTTCTTCAGGCGGAAACGCATCTTCACCATGCACGTGCGGGCAGCAATGTGCGGTTCGAGATGCCCGGAACGGGCGTTCTGACACTCGTTCGGAAACGTGACCGCAACTTCATCGCAGGATACATCCTTCGGTGGGAAGACCGACGCGCTGAGACCGCTTTACTCAAGACCTTGCACACACGCGCGAATGAACAGGGTTTGCCATCCGAAACGCTCTCACACAACAAGCTGGAAATTACTTTCCCGGATGACTACTTGCGTCTTGAGACATTTATCGAAGACACATGTGGTGCGCTTGACCATGACGATATGCACGCAATACTAACTTGGGTCTGCAAGGGCCTTCGAACACAAAAGGACACACCGCGATATGACTGACGCGAAAACCCAAATTGAAGAAACCAACAGGGACAATGATGTGGTGCTCTACATGAAAGGCACCAAGGATATGCCGCAATGCGGGTTTTCATCCCGTGTGGCAGGCGTTCTGAATTACATGGGCGTCGATTACATGGACGTGAATGTTCTGGCCGATGACGCCATCCGTCAGGGCGTGAAGGATTATGCCGACTGGCCCACAGTGCCCCAGCTTTATGTCAAAGGCGAATTTGTCGGCGGCTGTGACATCATCACCGAGATGACGCTCTCTGGCGAACTGGACACGCTCTTTGAAGAGAACGGCGTCAACTATGACAAGGATGCGGCGGATAAAATCCGCGAGGCCAACGCCTGATACACGACCCTGCCGACCGTAGAGCCTGCTCGACGTGACCCGCATCCATCTCTCTCAGATCGAAACGCCTGACCAGATCAACGCTGCGCGCGATCTGGTCAGGGAGTTCTTTGATTTTGCCCTGACGCAGGACCCGGATGCCGGAAAGGCGCATGCGTTCGATGGCTTGGAAGATCAACTCGCTGCCCTTCCGGGAATGTTTGCGCCGCCCTCCGGAGGTTTTCTTTTGGCCACTGTCGGCGAAGCCCCGGCAGGATGCGTTGCGTTCTTTGGTCATGACGCACAGATATGCGAGGTCAAACGCATGTATGTGCGCCCCGAATTTCACGGATTGCACCTTGGGGAGGCTTTGATTTCAAACCTGATCTCAATGGCGCGCGCACAAGGCTATCAGAAGATCATTCTTGATACGTTTCATACACTCAAGGCGGCGCAGCACCTCTATGAGAAAGCCGGGTTCACTTTCGTGCCGCCGCGCATCCCCTTGCCCCCGGAACATGAGGGCAAGGTTGTGTTTATGGAGATGACGCTGACCTAAATATCCAGCGTATTGTCCTTTTCCCACTGGCTGAAATGCGCGGTAAAGGAATTCCATTCCTGCGTTTTCATCTTGATATACGCCGCCGAGAATTCGTCGCCTAGCATGGACTTGAGTTCCTTGTCCTTGTCATAGGTGCGGATCGCATCAAGCATGTTGAGCGGCAGTTTGGGCGCGCCGCGCACTTTGTGACCTTCGGCATACATGTCGATATCGTGGCGTTTGCCCGGGTCCGCCTTGGAACGCACACCGCTCAGCCCTGCGGCGATAATCACCGCTTGCAAGAGGTACGGGTTTACCGCCCCATCCGGCAGACGCAGCTCAAAGCGGCCCGGTCCGGGCACGCGCACCATATGCGTGCGGTTGTTGCCGGTCCATGTCACCGTATTGGGAGCCCAAGTGGCCCCTGACATGGTGCGCGGGGCATTGATCCGCTTGTAGCTGTTGACCGTTGGATTGGTGATCGCAGCCAGCGCACTGGCGTGTTTCATGATCCCGCCCAGGAAATGCGCGCCTTTTTCGGAGAGGCCCAGTTCAGCGGTCTGGCTCCCGCTGGTCGAGTCGGTGGCAAAGACATTGGTCTTGGCCTTATCGCCCGGCGCGTCCCAAACAGAGATATGCGCGTGACAGCCATTGCCTGTCAGCCCCTCAACCGGCTTCGGCATAAAGGTCGCGCGGAAGCCATGCTTTTCGGCCACTGATTTGGTCATGAATTTAAAGAAGGAATGCTTGTCTGCAGTCCGCAGCGCATCGTCAAATTCCCAATTCATTTCGAACTGGCCATTGGCATCTTCATGATCGTTCTGATAAGGCCCCCAGCCCAGATCGAGCATGTAGTCGCAAATCTCGCGCACCACGTCATAGCGGCGCATAACCGCCTGCTGATCATAGCAGGGCTTTTCGGCGGTATCGAACTCATCGCTCAATGCCGATCCATCGGGGGTCAGCAGGAAATACTCCGCCTCAATGCCGGTTTTGACATGCATCCCCTCGCCTGCCGCTTCGTCAATCAGACGCCGCAGCACGTTGCGCGGGGCTTGGGCCACGTCCTCATCTTCCATGACCGGGTTGGCCGCCACCCAGGCAACCTCGGGCTTCCAGGGCAGCTGGATCACAGAGCTTGGGTCCGGCACCGCCAGCATGTCGGGATGCGCCGGGGTCATATCGAGCCAGGTGGCAAACCCGGCAAAGCCTGCTCCTTCCTCCTGCATATCCGCAATCGCCTGCGCCGGAACCAGCTTGGCCCGCTGTCCACCGAAAAGATCGGTGAAGGAAATCATGAAATACTTCACACCGCGTTCAGCGGCAAAGGCGGCCAAATCTGTTGTCATGTCTGTCTCCCCGTTGGTTTTTCTTTGAGTTCTATAATGTCGAAATTCACCAGATCGTCCCAATTCGCGATCCAGCTGTCAAAGGTTTCAGGCGCGTCTGTTTCCATCAGTTGATAACAGACGTCATCATCTGCGCTGAGCCAGCTGTCGATGTAGTGCAAGCCCTCGGGCAGCATGCGCCCCTTTTCATGGTATCGCGTGTAAACCGGGCCGGACTGACCGTCCCGAAACCGCTCGATGACCATGTAGCGCGGCATCACATTCCGCCCTGCCCTGGAATCCAGGTTGTACCAGCAAGGGGGACCTTGGCCATCGCTGCGGCCTCAACGGTCAAAGCCTGCAAATCTTCCGGCTCAAGGTTGTTGACGTGGTTCTTCCCACAGGCCCGCGCGAGCGTCTGCGCCTCCAGCGTCATAACTTTGAGGTAGTTGTTGAGCCTGCGTCCGGCCTCGACTGGATCAAGCCGCTTGGCCAGTTCGGGATCCTGTGTGGAAATCCCCGCAGGGTCCTTGCCCTCGTGCCAGTCGTCATAGGCCCCGGCGGTGCTGCCAAGCGCTTGGTATTCGTCCTCCCATTTGGGATCATTGTCGCCAATCGCCACCATGGCCGCCGTGCCGATGCTCACCGCATCCGCGCCGAGCGCCAAGGCTTTGGCCACATCCGCGCCCGAGCGGATGCCGCCCGAGACAATGAGCTGTACCTCGCGGTGCATGTTCAGTTCCTGCAACGCCGCGACCGCCTCTCGGATACAGGCCAGCGTGGGAATGCCGACATGTTCAATGAACACATCCTGCGTCGCCGCTGTGCCGCCCTGCATGCCATCAATCACAACCACATCCGCCCCGGCTTTTACGGCCAGTGTGGTGTCAAAGAAGGGTCGTGCCGCACCAACCTTCACATAGATGGGCTTTTCCCAGCCTGTGATTTCGCGCAGCTCCAGAATTTTGATCTCAAGGTCATCTGGCCCCGTCCAATCGGGATGACGACAGGCCGAACGCTGATCAATGCCTTTGGGCAATGTACGCATTTCGGCGACGCGGTCGGAAATCTTTTGGCCCAGAAGCATCCCGCCACCGCCGGGCTTCGCGCCCTGTCCGACCACCACCTCAATGGCGTCGGCCTTTCGCAGATCAACGGGGTTCATGCCGTACCGACTGGGCAGGTATTGATAGACCAGCCGCTCGGATTGCCCGCGCTCTTCGGGGGTCATGCCACCATCCCCGGTGGTGGTCGACGTGCCCGCCATGGTCGCGCCCCGGCCTAAAGCTTCCTTCGCCTGCGCGCTGAGAGCGCCAAAACTCATCCCCGCAATGGTGATCGGGATCTTCAGCTCAATCGGCTTTTTGGCAAATCGCGTGCCCAGGGTCACAGACGTCTCACATTTCTCACGATATCCCTCAAGAGGATAGCGCGACATCGACGCCCCCAGAAACACCAGATCATCGAAATGCGGCACCTTGCGTTTCGCACCGCCACCGCGGATGTCATAAATGCCCGTCGCCGCCGCGCGGCGGATTTCTGCATTCACTTCGGGTGTGAAGGTGTTGGAATAACGCGGTAAAGTTTGCGGTGCGGTCTTGTCGTCCTTGGCCATGATCGCTCTCCTCAATACGCGTTGTCGATGTTGAAATTATAGAGCTGCCGGGCAGACCCGTAGCGTTTGAAGTCGTTCGGGTCCGCATCAATCTCAGCCGCAGCCAGCAATTCAGTCAGTTTGGCGATATGCTCAGTCCGCATCTCTTTCTCAACGCAATCCGCGCCAAGCGATTTGACTGCCCCGCGCACGAATAGCTTTGCTTCATAAATGGAATCGCCCAAAGCGTCGCCAGCATCGCCGCACACCACCATATGCCCCGCCTGCGCCATGAAGGCCGACATGTGGCCGACATTGCCGCCCACGACAATGTCGATGCCCTTCATCGAAATACCGCAACGGGACGATGCATTGCCCTTGATCACCAAAAGCCCGCCATGCCCGGTCGCTCCGGCATATTGACTGGCATCGCCTTCGACCACGACCTTACCACTCATCATGTTCTCAGCAGCACCAGGTCCGACATTGCCTTTCACATGCACTGTCGCCTGTTGGTTCATGCCTGCACAGTAGTACCCGGTCGAGCCGTTCACGGTAACTTCGATGGGAGCATCAAGCCCAACGGCAATCGCATGGCTGCCGCGCGGGTTGACCACGCTCCAGGCTGTTTCATTAGTGTTTTGTGCCTGCGCCTGCAATTTTTCATTCAGCGCGCGCAGGCCGTTGGCTTCGAGATCAAATGTCTGCATGTCAGTGTGTCCAGAAATAAACGGTGGCAGGCTCAGGTTCCCAAACCTTGGCATCTTCAATACCAGGCAGGTTCACCAAAGCGCGGTATTCACTGCCGAAGGCCACATATTGATCGGTTTCGGCCATGACTGCCGGCTTGCAGGCGATGGGATCGCGAACCACTCCGAACCCGTCCTTGGTCCCAACCACAAAAGTGTAGAACCCGTCGAGATCGTCGATCCCGGCCTCAAGCGCCTCACCAAGGGTTGCACCCTCTTGCATCTTCCACGTCAGATAGGCAGCCGCCACTTCGGTGTCGTTTTTCGTCTCTACGGTCACGCCTTCGCGTGCCAGTTTACGACGCAGCGAATTGTGGTTGCTGAGCGACCCGTTATGGACAAGGCATTGGTCCGCCCCCGTGGAAAATGGATGAGCCCCAAGGGTCGTCACCGCACTTTCCGTCGCCATACGCGTGTGGCCAATGCCGTGGCTTCCGGTGAGTTGAGGAATATCAAATCGCTTGGCGACCTCCCCGGGAAGACCAACTTCTTTATAAATCTCAATGACTTCTCCGGCGCTCATCACTCGCGCATCCGGGCGCAAGGATTTGACCGTCGCGCGCACTTGCGCCAACTTGTCTTCAGGCAGATCGAGAACCGCATGGGTGTCAATCACCCGAAGCTTGACCGCGACCCCACACTCATCCTCAATCTCACCAGCAAGACCGTTGAAAACATCTGGATCCACTGCTTGTAGCGTCACCTTGGCGCGCCCTTCGTGGTCTTCACCATAAACTGCGATACCGGCACTGTCCGGCCCGCGATCCGACATGGTGATCAGCATATCGGTCAACATCGTGCCGAGCTTTGGCTCCAGCGCTTTGTCCTTGAGAAACAGTCCAACGATTCCGCACATGGCAGCCTCCACAACCCATTTCGACAGAGGCTAATCCGAGCAAACGGAATTTTCAATAGGAGAATTTTATTTTCCTGAAAGGAATACTATCCATTCCCCTGCGGATACGAAATCACCGACAGGTAGCGCGCAGGAAGCTGGATCAGTTCTTCTGGTCCATGTGGCGCATCCGCGTCGAAAAATAAGCTGTCTCCGGGTTTCAAGTGAAAGGTCTCGTCACCGTGCCGATAAAGCACCTCCCCCTCAAGCATATAGAGCAATTCGATACCCTCATGTTGAAAGGTGGGAAACACGTCTGATTCCTCGTTGAGCGAAATCAGGTATGGCTCAACCACAACACCGCTGTTGTTACCACCAATGTGCCCCAAAAGATTGTACTGATGACCCGCACGCGTGCCCTCTCGCTCGATCTCAAGCGCTTCACCCGCTTTCACATGCACCGCTTCGCGGCTTTCCTCGAACCGGCGGAAGAAAGCGGTGATCGGAACACTCAGCGCTGCTGATAAAACTTGAAGCGTGGTCAGAGACGACGATGTCACCCCGTTTTCAATCTTCGACAGCATGCCCACCGAAAGCCCAGTCGCCTTGGCAAGGTCGGCCACTGTCATGTTCCGCCCTTTACGAAACTCGCGGACAGCACGACCGATGGCTGTTTCAAGGTGCTTTTCCTTGGCTTCCCGCAGCTTGTGCGGATCTTGTTTCAACGAAGACGCCATGTGTATGTGCCCTTAAGACTATGTTCATTCTCAGCGCCGTCCCATTTGGGAATGCGCAACTGCCCGAACCGCCAATCTATAGCTTTTTAACAACACTTTCCATGGACTGCGCGTCGATGCCCCAATTTAGCCACAATTCGCGCAGAGCCTCGCCATGCGGGGCGTTAAGACCCCGGTGTATTGTATGCCGGCGGTAGTGTCGGTGACAGAAAGTGCAGGCAAATGGCAATTTCAGCTTCAACCCCATCCCAGGGCTCATCCACGTCCAGTTCAGCGTCTAAACCCGCCCCCGCGACTCCGCCCAAAGTGATCTCGCGACAGGTTTTCAACGATTTTGCCTCTCTCTGAGAGACAATAAAAAACGGCGCAACCCGCAAAGGCCACGCCGTTTTGGACATGCAACTCTTCGGGCTTAGCCGACGAGCTCTAGCCCCGAGAAAAAGTACGCGATCTCAACGGCTGCGGTTTCTGGTGCATCAGAGCCGTGCACCGAGTTCTCACCGACGCTTTCTGCAAACTCGGCACGCACGGTGCCAGGTGCAGCATCGGCAGGGTTCGTGGCACCCATGACTTCGCGGTTCTTGGCAATCGCGCTTTCGCCTTGCAGCACCTGCACCACAACTGGCTCAGAGGCCATGAACTCGCACAGCTCATCGTAAAACGGGCGTTCGGCGTGCACGGCGTAGAACACACCGGCTTGCGCCTTGGTCAGATGAATGCGTTTTTGCGCTACGATCCGTAGACCTGCGTCTTCGAACTTGGCGTTGATCTTGCCGGTCAGGTTGCGTTTGGTGGCATCGGGTTTGATGATGCTGAGCGTACGTTCGACAGCCATGAGAGCCTCTTTATCCTTTGGGAAATTCGGCCCAGGCCCCACGCCCGCGCCGCAGAATTGGCGCCCCACTAACATGCAAGCCCCGCTTTGAAAAGCCGCGATTGACCTCCCCTCTGCGATAAGGCACCCAAGGGCCATGCTCAGGTTCGACAACATAAGCTACGCGGTTGCCGGGCGCCCTTTGATTGAAGGAGCGTCTGCTGTCATACCGGACGGTCACAAAGTTGGTCTTGTGGGCCGCAATGGCACCGGGAAAACCACGCTTTTCAAGCTGATACGCGGCGAACTTGCGCTGGAGACAGGCGATATTTCCCTGCCCTCCCGCGCCCGCATCGGCGGGGTGGATCAAGAAGTCCCGGGCAGTGAAATCTCGCTCATCGACACAGTTCTGGCCGCGGATACCGAGCGCGCTGCACTCTTGACCGAATCCGAGACCGCCGAAGACCCGACACGGATTGCAGATATCCAGACCCGCCTTGCTGATATTGATGCCTGGAGTGCAGAGGCACGGGCCGCGTCGATCCTCAAAGGGCTTGGATTTACCAAGGATGAGCAATCCATGCCCTGCTCTGCCTTTTCCGGCGGCTGGCGCATGCGTGTGGCCTTGGCCGCTGTGCTTTTCACCGCTCCTGATCTTCTGCTCCTCGATGAGCCGACCAACTATCTTGATTTGGAAGGCGCGCTCTGGCTTGAGACATATCTAGCGCGTTACCCGCACACAGTCATCGTCATCAGCCATGATCGAGGACTTCTGAACCGCGCGGTTGGCTCGATCCTGCATCTCGAAGACCGCAAACTGACCCTCTATCAGGGGGCTTACGACACGTTCGCCGAAACCCGCGCCGCGCGGCTGGCCAATGCCGAAGCCGAGGCGAAGAAACAAGACGCACGTCGCGCGCATCTGCAATCCTATGTGGATCGCTTTCGCTACAAGGCCGACAAGGCCAAACAGGCGCAGTCCCGCATCAAGGCTTTGGAGCGAATGAAGCCCATTTCGCGGCCGCAAGAGGCCGCCTTGCGCCGGTTTACCTTTCCAGAGCCTGAAACGCTCTCACCGCCCATCCTTCGCCTTGAGGGGGCCGCAACCGGCTATGGTGGCGAACCGGTTTTGCGCAAACTTGATCTGCGGATCGATCAGGATGACCGCATCGCCCTTCTTGGACGTAATGGCGAAGGAAAATCTACACTTTCCAAGCTTTTATCAGATCGCCTTGATGTTCTTGAGGGCAGGAAACATAACGCATCCAAACTGCGCGTGGGCTATTTCGCCCAGCACCAAGTCGACGAATTGCGCATCAATGAGACCCCGCTGGATCATCTGCGCCGCCAGGTGGACGAAACGGCGCAGGCCAAATTGCGTGCGCGTCTCGGGGGCTTTGGCATAGGCGCGGATCAGGCCAACACCAAGGTAGGGCAACTCTCAGGCGGGCAGAAGGCGCGCCTCTCACTCATGCTCGCCACGCTTGATGCGCCGCATATGCTCATTCTCGATGAACCGACGAACCATCTGGATATCGAAAGCCGCGAGGCGCTGGTTGAGGCCCTGACTGCTTACACCGGTGCGATTATTCTTGTGAGCCATGACATGCACCTGCTCAGCCTCGTGGCAGACCGGCTCTGGTTGGTTCATGGCGGCACGGTGGTGCCCTATGAGGGCGACCTGCAAAGTTATCGCGCGATGCTGTTGGAGCAAAAACCACCCGAAAAAGCCAAAGCCTCCCCTTCTGCCAAACCCAAACGCCCCTCGCGCGATGCCATTCTGGCTCTACACCAAGAAGTTAAAACCTGCGAAGCACGCGTCGAAAAGCTAAACGATATGCGTGACCGGATATCGGCAAAGCTGGCGGACCCGGCCATGTACGACGACGCCAGCACCTCAGACATGGAGGCCTGGCAACGCAAATACAGCGAAGTCATGGAGGGCCTTGACCGCGCGGAGGCGCTTTGGATGGCGGCTCTGGAACGTCTGGAGGCAGTCGATCCGCGATAAAGACGCTGGCGGCGCGCAAAAAGAGGCCTTATATCAAACTCATGAGTGGTGACGATACAGCCCGCCTTTTGTACCTGGTCCTTCTGGGATGCGCCGTTGTGGGGTGGTTTTTCGCCCAGAACCGCACGTCTTGGGGCAAGAACGCGCAATATGCCGTGATCTGGGGGTTGATTTTCATCGGCGTGATCGCCGGTGTTGGGTTGTGGGGCGACATTCGCAACACCGTCTCCCCGGGCCAGTTCACCACCGTGGGCGAGGACCAGGTTGTCCTCAAACGCGACTTGGACGGACATTACTATGTCACCGCCGAAATCAATGGACGCCCGGTGGATTTCGTTGTCGACACAGGCGCAACCCTCATCGTCCTGACCCAAGAGGATGCCGAGCGCGTCGGACTGAGCACCGACAGCCTCGCTTTTGTCGGGCGCTCCAGCACCGCCAATGGCATGGTAACCACAGCACCAGTCCGTCTCGACAGCTTCGTCATCGGCCCCATTGAAGACCGCGGCATCGCCGCAAGCGTCAATGGCGGCGAATTGGATCAATCCCTCTTGGGCATGAGCTATCTGGAACGCTTTTCCTCAGTCGAGATACGCGATGGACGGCTCATTTTGACGCGATAGCTCTTTCTTCTTGCTCAAAATATCCCAGGGTTTGGGGCCGCGCCCCAATCCTGCAACCTGCGCGGCGCAGCCGCTCAATCGGCCTCCGCCTCATGCTTCTTTTCCCAACGGCCCGAGGCTTCGGACCAATACTGCGCAGCACAACCCGCTTCCGTCAGAGCCTTCCATTGCCCCCGAGCATGATTGAGCGCGGTCTCGTCATTGCCATCAAACAAGACACACGCCCGTTCCAACGCGCCCACCTCCTCAGCACTCACTTCAGCGCCATCAATCGCCATCAAGCACTGTGCGTTGTTGGCCGTGGTATTCGTATCCCGGCTCAGCAAAATCGGCTGACGCGCGTCATGCGGGCCACCGGCGCGGCCATGCGGCAGGAAACTCTCATCCGGTCCCAGCCACAGTTTTTCGTCCAGCCAATCGAGACGCGCATCCTCGACCCCGCGCACAAGCACGCGCCATCCAGCACCACGCGCCTTGCCCAGAATCTGCGGCAAGGTCACTTCAAGCGGGTGTCGTGTCAGATGATAGAAATAAACAGCCCCCATCACGCGCCTTCGAAATGATCCGCCACAAGCCGATTGAGCGTCATCACACCCCAACCGGTCGCGCCCTTAGGCGCAAAATCCGTGTCTTTACTGACCCGCGCCGTGCCCGCAATATCCAGATGGATCCACGGCATACCGTCTTCGATAAAGCGTTGCAGGAACTGTGCCGCAGTGATCGAGCCTGCGGGCCTGCCACCGACATTCTTCATATCGGCAATGTCCGATTTGAGCTGCTTGTTATAGGCCTCTCCCAAAGGCAGACGCCATGCCCCCTCCCCTTCGGCCCCGGCGGATTTCAGCAGTTTATTGCAAAACCCGTCATCATTGGAAAAGACGCCTGTGTTTTCATGACCCAAGGCAATGATCACGGCTCCGGTCAACGTGGCCAGATTCAAAATCGCGGCGGGTTTGTACTCTTTTTGCGCGTGCCACAGCACATCGGCCAGCACGAGGCGCCCCTCGGCATCGGTGTTGATGATCTCCACCGTGTCGCCCTTCATGGACGTCACGACATCACCCGGTCGCGTGGCCTGCCCCGATGGCATGTTTTCCACGAGCCCGACAAGACCCACAACATTGGCCTTGGCCTTACGCAAAGCTAGCGCCTTCATAGTGCCAACGACAACGCCTGCGCCGCCCATGTCCATGGTCATTTCTTCCATGCCTGCGGCCGGTTTGAGGGAAATACCGCCGGTGTCAAAAACAACGCCCTTGCCCACCAAAGCCAGTGGCGCGTCGCCTTTCTTGCCCCCCGACCATTCCATGATCGCCACTTTGGAGGGCGTGACAGAACCATGTCCAACCGACAAAAGCAGGTGCATGCCCAGCTTTTCGAGGTCTTTTTCCTCCAGCACAGTGATTTTCAGCCCCAGATCGGACATTCCCGAGATGCGATTGGCAAATTCCACTGTGGTCAAATGATTGGCGGGTTCTGAGACCAGATCCCGGGTCATCAAAACCCCTTCGGCCACCGACAAAAGCGGGGCTGCGGCATCGCTGACTTCATCGGCTTTGGTGACCATCATCGTCACCGGCGCCTGCAGTTTCGGTGGCTGCGACTTGCGCTCTGTAAAGGCATAGGCGCGCAGCGCGATCCCTTGGGCCAAATCCGCAGCACGTCGGACTTGAGGCGCCACAACCAAAAGCGCGTCTTCGCCCTTGGATTTGGCCAGCGCCGCGCCACCCTTGCGGGCCTCAATGTCGCTTGCGTTCCGTTCAAGACAGAGCACATCCAACGCCTTGGCCCCCAAGCCGACGGGCCATGCGAGAGTTGTGACTTCTCCGTCCTTGGCCTTTTCCCAGGCCTCACTTTCCAAAAGCCGCTTCAACGCGTTTTTCGTCAATCGATTCACGCGGCGCGCACCTGCGTCCATTTTACCAGAAGCCGGAATCACCACCGCAACACGGCCTTCAAAACTGGCAATAGCCTCAAGGTCGAGTTCAGAAAATTCAATGGAAACGGGTTGGGTCATGACGGCAAATCTCCCGGGCGCTGTCTGGTTGTTGACCCTAGACCTAGCCTGTGCGCTGACCCTTGACCAGAGCCTCTCCGCCAGCGACTAAAAACGTGAAGGATTGACGGTTTCCCCCGCCCGGCAAATCCATTACTTTGCTTCCCAGTACGGCTGAGGTTGGGGGATTGTTTGTGACCAGATTCGACAGATACATGCTGTCGCAATTCATGGTGCTCTTTGGGTTCTTTGCCCTTGTCCTTGTGTCGATCTTCTGGATCAACAAGGCGGTGCGTATGTTTGACCGTCTCATCGGCGACGGCCAACCAGCTTGGGTATTCCTGGAATTCACCGCTCTGACCCTGCCCGGCGTGATTGGTGTTGTCCTGCCGATCGCCGCCTTTGCCGGAACGGTCTACGTCACCAACCGAATGACCACCGAAAGTGAGCTAACTGTCGTGCAAGCCACCGGGTATTCGCCGTGGAGGCTTATTCGACCGGTGCTTATTTATGGCGTTTTCATTGCTTTGATGATGTCGATCCTGAGCCATTACCTCATTCCCAAAAGCCTAAGCCAGCTGCGCTTGCGCCAGACCGAGGTAAGCCAGAACATCACCGCGAAGCTCCTGACCGAAGGCGAGTTTTTGCACCCTGCCCCCGGCATCACATTCTACATCCGCGAGATCACACCCGAAGGCGAGCTTCAGGATGTGTTTCTGTCTGACCGCAGAAACGAGGAAAACCCCGTCACCTACACCTCAACCCAGGCGTATCTTGTGCAGGAAGGGGATGGCACCAAGCTTGTGATGGTGGATGGCTTGGCCCAAAACCTGCGGACGGATGGCAATCGTTTGTTCACCACGCATTTTGACGACTTCTCCTACGACATCAGCGCACTGATCACCCGCGATCCAACCAACCTGAACCGGGTGACATTCACACTGACCGGTGATCTGTTGTTTCAACCCGACGTCGTTTCTGCGGCAACCGGGGCAACCGAGGCACAAATTCTGTACGAAGCGCATGGAAGATTTTCCCAGGCGTTGATGTGCATTGTCGCGGCACTTGTTGGGTTTTCCATGCTTTTGGTGGGCACCTATAGCCGGTTCGGTGTCTGGTGGCAGATCGTGGCGGCCTTCACACTCTTGGTCCTGATCAAGCTTATAGAGGGCGGCGTCAGCGGGGTGGTTCTGTCGCGGGCCAGCGCGTGGCCATTGATGTATTTGCCCGCAGCGACCGGTGTCCTGATCACCGTCATATTGCTTTATCTTGCGGCCCATCCCGGTGTCCTGCGCCGGTTCTTGCCAAAACGTCGCGCGAGCGACCCTCCTTCCGCGGAGGGCGTCTCGTGATCCTGCATTACTACTTCGCGCGCAAATTTTTCTGGATTTTCATGGCCATCACGATGGTGTTTGTCATCCTGCTCGCGCTGATTGACCTGGTGGATGAACTTCAGGACTTTCCCAACCTGCCCTTTGGCGATGTGCTCGAAATTGTTTTGCTTAACATCCCCCACGCCAATTACGAGATATTGCCGCTGGTCATGATCCTCGCTGCCGTTGCACTGTTCCTGCGTCTGGCGCGGTCCTCGGAGTTGGTTGTCGTACGCGCCGCCGGACGGTCAGCTTTGCGCAGCCTATTGGCTCCGGTCACAGTAGCCGCGGTGATCGGAATTTTGGCCATCACGCTCTTCAATCCCATCGTTGCAGCGGCCTCCAAACGCTACAACGATGTGGTCAGCGGCCATTTGGGGGGCGGCACCAGCGTTCTGGCGATTGCCTCCGAGGGTCTTTGGCTCCGCCAAGGTAGCCCCGATGGACAAACTGTCATTCATGCCGTGCGCGCAAGCTCGGATGTCAGCACGCTTTTCGGTGCCACATTCATCAGCTTTTCGCGCGATGGACAGCCCCTCGAGCGCATCATTGCGGAAACGGCACGTTTAACGCAGGGTGAATGGCAATTGACGGAAGCCAAGGTTTGGAACCTGTCACAGGGTGTGAATTCCGAGGCGGAAGCCCAAGTCAAACCCAGCCTTGCCATTCCATCAGCGCTGACGCAGGACCGGATTATTGATAGCTTCGGCAAGCCTGAATACATCGCCCTTTGGGATTTGCCCCGCTTCATAAACCAGCTTGAAGAGGCCGGGTTTTCTGCGAGACGCTATTCCGTGTGGTTCCAGATGGAATTGGCACGCCCTCTCTTTTTAGTGGCGCTGGTCATGGTGGCGGCGGCTTTCACAATGCGACATTCGCGACTGAGCAACACAGGTCTTTCAGTCCTGATTGCGGTGATGCTCGGCTTTACGCTGCACTATATTCGCAATTTTGCGCAGATCCTGGGTGAGAATGGCCAAATTCCCATTTACCTCGCAGCCTGGGCTCCACCTGTGGCGTCATTCCTGCTGGCGGTCGGCATTCTCTTGCATATGGAGGATGGATGACGCTTCGCGCCTTCATATGCTTTTTCGTTGTCCTGTTGTCGGTTTCGGCCCATGGCGCGTCTGCGCAATCTGAAACCCGTGCAACTGGAGTCGAAAAAGCCGATCCTGCAATTTTAGTCGCCGATGATGTCTATCTTGATGGCAGCGAGCAACTGGTCGCGACTGGAAATGTCGAAGCGCTTTACAATGGGCGTAGGCTTTATGCGAGCGAGGTTATCTATGACCGCACCGAAGAGCGGCTGATCATCACCGGTCCGATTCGCATCGAAGAACCGGACGGACAGTTTTTCGTGCTCGCCAACAGCGCCGCGTTAGATCGCGAAATGAACAACGGCATCCTGCGCGGTGCGCGTATTGTGATGGACGACCAGATTCAATTGGCGGCCAATGAGATTGCGCGCGTAAACGGGCGCTACAATCAGCTCTACAAAGCAGCCGTGACCTCGTGTCGGGTGTGCAAAACTGGACGTCCGCCGCTTTGGCAGATCCGCGCGCGCCGTGTTGTGCATGATCAACAGGAAAAGCAACTGTACTTTGATGATGCTCAGTTGCGCGTGCTTGATACGCCTATCTTGTACCTACCACGCCTGCGCTTGCCAGACCCCACGCTGGAACGGTCCACCGGATTTCTCGTGCCGTCCATCCACAACACATCGCTCTTGGGCTTTGGTGTGCGCGTGCCCTATTTCATCAAGATAGGTGACCATAAGGATTTAACGCTAACACCGTATCTGGCAACAGAAACGCGAACGTTAGAGTGGCGATACCGTCAGGCCTTCTACAACGGAAAAATTGAGTTCAACGGTGCATTCAGCGATGACGATATAGGCACTGATGACAGCCGGGCTTATGTCTTTGCCGAAGGAACTTTTTACCTCCCGCGCGATTTCGTCCTGCGCTTTGATATCGAAGCAGTCAGCGACGATACCTATTTGCTGGACTACGACTACTCCCAAAAAGACAGGCTAGACAGCGAATTGGAGATAGAGCGCGCTCGCAGGGACGAATACATTCGCGGCGCGATCACCGTTTTCCAGACTTTACGTGATGGCGAAAGCAACGAAACCCTGCCTACTGGCGTGATCAATGGCGAGTATGAGCGTCGTATTCCGCTGACAAACGCGCTTGGTGGCGAGTTAAGGCTTGGCTTTGAAGGGCACGGGCATTTCCGCAATTCGAGCCTGAATACGGATGGACCCGATTTTGACC
Organism: Roseovarius sp. S88; assembly: GCF_037023735.1. Taxonomy (GTDB): domain Bacteria; phylum Pseudomonadota; class Alphaproteobacteria; order Rhodobacterales; family Rhodobacteraceae; genus Roseovarius; species Roseovarius phycicola. The sequence continues at coordinate 2,262,181 of NZ_CP146069.1, forward strand.
CATTCGCAGATGGTCGCGACGTGGCGCGCCTGACGTTTAGCGCGGACTGGCGGCGCGGTTGGACATTGCCTGCTGGCGTTTTGGCTGAGCTTAAGCTTGGCTTGTCTGCGGATTTCTTTCGCATCCAGGACGCCGGGGTCACCAGCAGCTCTGAGGAGTCAGAGCTGACGCCCGAGGCGGCGATTCAATTGCGTTGGCCCTTGGTCAAGACCACGCAAGCCGGGTCGACACATATCATCGAACCTGTGGTTCAAATCGCATGGGTCGGCGGTCGCAACCCGTTTGTCCCCAATGACGAAAGCACCCAAATCGAGTTTGATGAAGGCAACCTATTTGCCACGTCTCGCTTCACCGCACCGGATAGACGGGAACGCGGCTTCAGCGCCGCGTATGGATTGAGTTGGTCGCGCTACGGCGTTGACGGATGGCAAACGTCCTTTGCTGTCGGTCAGGTCATTCGCGACGAACTTCAGACCGACCCCGCTGGCGGGGCAGCCTTCACCAACTCATCGGGGCTGCAAGACCGCTATTCTGATCTTCTCGTTGCTGGGCAAGTCAAAACTGTAAATGGTTTGACTTTCACCGCGCGTGGTCTGTTTGACGAAGATCTCTCGACCACCAAGGCAGAGGCGCGTGCAAGTCTGATCAACAAAGTGGCGCAAATCGGGGCAACTTACATCTGGTTGCGCAACGACCCTGCAGAAAACCGCCCTGGCAACGTGTCAGAATGGGCGTTTGACGCAAATTATCGCATCTCCAAACACTGGTCTGGCCAAGCCGATTGGCGCTACGATGTCGCCAGCGACGAGCCTGTGCGCGCGGGTCTTGGGATCACGTATGCAAACGAATGCGTTGACGTGACACTTTCGGCCTCGCGTCGGTTCACCTCTTCCACTATCCTCGAGCCAACAACTGATATCAGCCTTACTGTGGGGCTTCGCGGCTTCACCACCAAAACACGCGACAAAAGCTACGTGCGAACATGCAAAAACTGACCCAGATGACTCAGACATATCAAGCCGCCCTCAAAGGGTTTGTGATTACAGCCGGGCTGACTTTAGGTGCCTTGGCAGCTCTTTCGACGAATGCGCAGGCTCAAAACCTTTTTGACACTGCGATCAAGGTCAATGACCTGTCGATCACGCAATATGAAATTGATCAGCGCGCGCGCATGCTCTCGGTGTTTCGTGCACCGGGCGATCCAAGAAAACTGGCGCGCGAACAATTGATCGAAGACCGCCTCAAACTGGATGCGGCGCGTGCGATCGGATTCGAACTGGAGCAAGACCAGATCGAAGCAGGTATGGAAGAGTTCGCCTCGCGCGTTAACCTCTCGGCGACTGAACTCACCCAAGCGCTAGGCCAGCAAGGGGTCGATCCGACAACATTTCGGGATTTCGTCGCTGCGGGGCTGACCTGGCGCGAGTACACCCAGGCCCGGTTTGGATCCCGCGTGTCCGTGAACGAAGACGATGTGGACCGCGCGCGCAACGCCACGTCGGGTACAACCGGTGTTCGGGTTCTTTTGTCTGAAATCATCATTCCTTTGCAGCCCGGACAGGAGCAAGCAATCCAGGAACAGGCCAACCGGATCAGCGAATTTACCACCGAAGCCGAGTTTTCGGCTGCGGCACGTCAGTTCTCTGCTTCGCGCACCGCCGGACGTGGCGGGCGCATGGATTGGGTGCCGATTACCCAGTTGCCCGAAGGATTGCGCGCCGTCGTGCTGGGACTGGGCCCTGGCGAGGTCAGTGATCCCTTGCCTCTGGAAGGCGCTGTGGCGCTTTTTCAGCTTCGAAACATCGAAGAAACCGACGCGCCAAATCCCGAATACGAAGCCATCGAGTACGCAGCGTACTACATTGCCGGTGGACGCAGCGATCAGGCTTTGTCCCGCGCCCGGCAAATTGCGACTGACGTGGATACTTGCGATGACCTTTACGGTGTTGCGTTTGGCCAGGCACCCGAAGTGTTGGAACGCGGCAGCAAGGCCCCCAACGAAATCCCCTCTGACATCGCTGTCGAGCTCGCTAAGCTTGACCCCGGAGAGGTGTCTTACTCTCTAACACGGGCCAATGGTCAGACACTTGTTGTGCTGATGCTCTGTGGCCGGGTCCGGTCAATCGAGGGTGAGGGTCCAAGTGCGGAACAACTGACGAATTTCATTCGCAGCCGTCGCCTTGAATCTTTCGCAAATGGCTTTCTTGAACAGCTACGCGCCGAAGCGCGGATCGTCGAATTCTGATGTCGACGACACAGGGCCGGCGCATCGCTGTCACCTGTGGTGAGCCTGCCGGGATCGGACCTGAAATCATCGTCAAAGCGTGGCAGGCGCTGCGTGGTGAACTTGAGCTTTTCGTTATTGGTGATCCCGCACATTTTGCAGACTTGGCACCCTTGCAGGAACTGACTGATCCGGGCGTGAACTTGTCTGACGATGCATTGCCAATCCTCGCACATTCTTTTGACGCGCCCCGCATCCCCGGCTCACCTGACCCGTCCAATGCACAAGGGGTTGTAGACGCGATTGCGCGCGCTGTGGATTTAGTACGCACAGGCCAAGCAGGCGCTCTGTGCACGGCACCAATCCACAAGCAGGCTTTGCAGGACGGCGCCGGTTTCATCTACCCCGGCCACACAGAATACCTGGCTGCACTGGCCGAGGTAGATACGGTTGTGATGATGCTTGCCAGCGAGCAATTGCGCGTTGTGCCCGTTACTATTCACATAGCACTTGAAGAGGTGAAAGCGGCCCTGACACCAGACCTTCTTGAAGACACAATTCGGATCACCCATGCCGGATTGGTTCGGGATTTCGGCATTGCCTTCCCCCGCTTGGCCCTTGCAGGGCTTAATCCCCATGCCGGAGAAGGTGGCAAAATGGGGCGCGAAGAAATCGAGCTGATCGAACCTGTTCTGGACCGCTTGCGGCAAGAGGGCTTCGACCTGCACGGGCCGATGAGTGCGGATACCATGTTTCATGCAGCCGCCCGAGAAACCTATGACGTCGCGATTTGCATGTATCACGATCAGGCGCTCATCCCGATCAAGACGCTGGACTTTGACCGCGGCGTCAACGTCACACTTGGCTTGCCGTTTGTGCGGACCTCGCCCGATCATGGCACGGCGCTTGATATCGCGGGGCAAGGCATTGCCAACCCCAGCTCCATGATCGAAGCGCTTCGGCTTGCAGACCGCATGGCGCAGGCCCGGGAATGAGCGGGATCGACACGCTGCCGCCGCTGCGAGAGGTGATTGCGGCTCATGATCTGTCAGCACGCAAATCTCTTGGACAAAACTTTCTGCTCGACCTCAACCTCACCGCCAAAATTGCCCGTGTGGCAGGGGATCTGGCCGGTTCAGACGTGCTTGAGGTCGGCCCCGGCCCCGGTGGTTTGACGCGCGGTTTGCTGGCCGAAGGGGCGCGACGGGTTCTGGCGATTGAGAAAGACACACGATGTCTGGCCGCGCTTTCCGACATCGCAGAGGCTTATCCAGGGCGGGTTGAGGTGATCAACGCGGACGCGTTGGAGTTGGACGCAACGCAGCATCTCAACGCACCCATCAAGGTGGTGTCCAACTTGCCCTATAATGTGGGCACTGAGCTTTTGATCCGCTGGCTGACGCCCCCAACCTGGCCACCTTTCTGGCAAAGCCTGACGCTGATGTTTCAACGCGAGGTCGCCGAGCGCATCGTGGCGCAACCCGGGTCCAAAGCCTATGGTCGACTGGCGGTGCTGGCACAGTGGCGCGCGGAGGCCAAGATCGCGCTCAGCCTGCCGCCGGAGGCCTTTACGCCGCCCCCCAAGGTGTCGAGCGCCGTGGTACACCTAACGGCCCTGCCACAACCGCGCTTTGAAACTGATCAGAGGGTGCTGGAACATGTCGTGGCCAAAGCCTTCAACCAACGCCGCAAAATGCTGCGCGCGGCACTCAAGGGGCTGGCGCCAGACATCGAGGATCGGCTGATCGCTGCGGGGATTAAACCTACGGACCGGGCGGAGACGGTGGGTCTGGAACAGTTTTGCGCGTTGGCGCGCGGGATGGAGTCACCTCTGTAGGGTGGGTTTTCAACCCACCAAACCAAAACAACATTTTGCGTTATAGGCGGGATGAAATCCCGCCCTACCGAGGTGAATTTTACTCTGCTGCCTCAGAGGGCTCGCCCCCTGCATCCATCACCGGGGCTTCATCGCTCTCAGCCTGCTTCTTCGGCTTGCGCGGGCGCTTGGGCTTGGGCGGTGGAGCGTCAGACTGGCTTTCGGGCGTCTCGACCAACCCGCTTTCGGTGTCCGGCACATCCGGCTGCGCAAAATCAGGTTGGGGTGCATCGGCGAGGTCACCGCCATTCGACTCCCTTTCCTGCCGATGCGCGCGCTCGCGGTCCCGTTCGGCTTGGCGCTCGCGGTTCTGGCGTTCTTGTTCTTCGCGACGCGCGTCCTGCTCTTTTTGAGCGACGCTCAGAAGTCGCAGGTAGTGTTCCGCGTGTTGCTGGAAATTCTCCAGAGCGACCCTGTCGCCAGACAGTTGCGCATCGCGCGCAAGCTGATTGTACTTATCAATGATTTGCTGCGGTGTTCCGCGCACTTTGCCTTCCGGGCCTGAACTGTCGAACACACGATTAACGACATTGCCCATGGACGAACGGTTGCGGTTGGACTTGTTCCGCGAACGTGACTTCGATGATCTCATAACTAAATTGACAGCCTTATTGCTCTAAGCGCCTTTTCCAACCGGGTGGCGCCCCCTGCGCCAAGAATGAACCGGTCTGATGTGCTGGCTTGGTGTCGCGCCCGTTGCAGAGTGCAAACTCGCTGCGACACCATCCAGTAAGCATGCCAGAGCCTTAAGTACAAGGGTTAAGCTCAGGTTTTACGCAAAAAGCGCCGAAATCGGCCGGATTTGTGGAAAAATCGCCTCAACCCCCGGCCAGATACCGCCGACCACCCGATCCCGCCCATCCAGATCGGGTGCCACATTCACATTGGTAAATCCGCTTGTTTCAAACATTGCCGCGACCTGATCGGCTTGTGTCCATCCAATTTCCACCAAAAGGCGGCCCTGTGGACGCAAATGTGCCCCTGCACCCGGAATAATCTTGCGATACGCCGAAAGACCATCGGCCTCATCTGTGAGCGCCTGACGTGGCTCATGTGTAAGCTCGGGCTGCAAATCCTCCATTTCCTCAGCGGAAATGTAAGGCGGATTGGACACGATCAGGTCAAACTGCCCTTCGACATCCGAATACCAGTCAGACGTTAGAAACAGGCATCGATCCGACAGCTCAAGTCGCGCCGCATTGCCAAGAGCCACATCCAGCGCCCTATGCGAAACATCCGTGCCCACACCCGCAGCATCAGGGCATGCCGCCAGCAAAGACAGCAAGATACACCCTGACCCCGTACCGAGATCGAGCACATGCTGGAAGTCACTCTCAAACGCGGTCTCAATCAGCGTCTCGGTTTCGGGACGCGGATCAAGAACATCGGGCGTGACAGTGAACTCGTGCGTATAGAATGCCCGCGTACCCGTAATATGTGAAAGCGGCATACGCAGGACTCGAGAGGCAATAAACGCTTCAAGTTTTGATTGCGCCTCACGAGCTACGACCTCCTGGAAAGACAAAGAGGCGCGATCCACTGGAATATCCGCCGCCTTGGCCGCAAGAATACGCGCTTCGCGCGCGGCGCCCTCAATCCCCGCGCGTTCCAGTGCATCCTTGGCCTGTTGCACCAGGTCACCGAAGACTTGGCTCACCCGTTCATCTCCGCCAACAGTTTAGCCTGCGCATCTGCCGTCAGCGCATCAATCGTCTCGTCCAAATCGCCCTGCATAATCTGATCAAGCTTGTAGAGCGTGAGGTTGATCCGGTGATCCGACATGCGCCCTTGTGGGAAATTGTAGGTGCGAATGCGTTCGGATCTATCGCCAGAGCCCACTTGCGCCGCTCGGTCTGCCGAGCGTTCGTCATGCGCGCGTTGGCGTTCCATATCGTAGAGCCGCGTCTTCAGGACCTGCATCGCAATCTCTCGGTTGCGGTGCTGGGACTTCTCAGAAGATGTCACCACAATGCCCGACGGAAGATGCGTGATCCGTACGGCGGAATCTGTGGTGTTAACGTGCTGCCCGCCTGCACCCGAGCTGCGCATGGTGTCGATGCGGATATCATTTGCGTCAATATGAATGTCCACATCCTCAGCCTCTGGCAGCACCGCCACTGTCGCCGCAGAAGTGTGAATGCGGCCACCGGACTCTGTCTCCGGTACACGCTGCACCCGGTGCACACCAGATTCGTACTTTAGCCGGGCAAAGACGTTTTCTCCGCGCACATTGGCCACCACTTCCTTGATGCCGCCCAGCTCAGTTTGATTGAGTTCGATGACGTCAAAGGACCAGCCCCGCGCCTCGGCATAGCGTTGATACATGCGCAGCAAATCCCCCGCGAACAAAGCGGCCTCCTCGCCCCCCGTACCCGGACGGATCTCAACAATCGCTGGGCGCGCATCCGCTTCATCGCGCGGCAAAAGCGCCAGTTGCAGCGCCTCTTCCATACCCGGCAAGTTCCCCTCAAGCTGCGCCAGTTCTTCGGCTGCCAATTCTTTCATTTCCGGATCGTCCAGCATGGCCTTGGCATTTTCAATGCCATCCAAAACATCCCGATAGGCACGAATTCCCTCAACAACCGGGCGCAATTCTGCATATTCCCGACCCAGTTTGGCAATGTCCCCACCGCCCTCGGCCATTTGCGCCTCGATATACTCGAAGCGTTGCGTGATCTCAGCAAGTCTTTCCAATGGCACCATAGGCGCGGTGTCTCGCATTCCTGTGTCTTGGTCAAGCCGCAAGACTGTGCTAAATAAGGGTCATGACACGTATATTCTTTCTTTCAGTGCTGATGCTGCCTGCGATGGCGCAGGTCGCAGCCGCAACAAAGACGGTCGAATGCTACTGCACGGACAAATCCGGTGCGCGCGTTGAGCTGGGCGAAACGATTTGTATGCAAGTAGACGGCCGAAGCTTTTTGGCGCAATGCCAGATGTCGCTGAACAATCCCATGTGGCGGGAAGTAAGCGACGCCTGTATTTCGTCCTGAAGAAGCTCAGAGCTGAGATAGCCAGCCGTCAAGCCGTTTGGCATTGACGCCCATATCGTATTTTCCAAACCTCAACCTGCCAAACAGCGTGATTTGATCACCGCGAAAAGCCACTGTCGTGTAATCGGGAAATCCAAAAAGCGCAGTGCGCGTGATGTAGGTGCGCATGCCCTCATCGACGCTACCTGCCAGAACTTCGGTGCGTGGTGTGCCGAGGATGATCTCATCCAGACGCGCAAAGGTGTCTGGTCCGGCCTCCACCATCCGCACAGCCTGTCCGGCACTATTCCCCGGCGTAAGCCGCTCCGGCATCACATGCCACCGCGCCACATCTGACGGAGCCAATCGCGCGTAAAGCCCAACGCCCACAAGCGCCACCAGCAAGATAACAACAAGCCACATGACTTTCCGCACCACACGTGCCTTTCATCGTTCAGCAATTACTCAAGATGCTCCGGTTTCCCACCGCGTCCAGCCCCAGAGGCACAAAAGCTCGGTCACCACATGTGCCCCAGCAATGGCGGTGGCCCCGGTGGTGTCAAACGGCGGGGACACTTCGACCATATCCCCACCAACCATGTTGATGCCTGCCAAATCGCGCAGGATCGCCGCCGCTTGCCAGCTGGAAAGCCCACCCCAGACCGGCGTTCCTGTGCCCGGCGCAAAGGCCGGGTCCAAACCGTCGATGTCGAAGGTGACGTAAGTGGGATTGTCCTTGAGCACCGACTTGATCTTCTCGGCCACTTTCGCAGGCCCCATCTCATGTGCCTCGCGGGCGGTGATCGTGGGCACACCCAGATTGTCGGCATTGACTGTGCGAATACCGACCTGCACGGATCGTGCGGGATCAATCAGACCTTCCTTCACCGCCTTGTAGAACATCGTGCCATGATCCACCCGATCCATGTCATCATCCGGCCAGGTGTCGGAATGGGCATCAAACTGCAAGAGCGACAAAGGCCCGTATTTCTCGGCATAGGCGCGCAGGATGGGGAACGAAATGTAGTGATCCCCACCGATTGCAATGCTCGCAGCACCGCCCTCCAGAATGGTGCGGATATGATCGGTCAGCGCCTTGGGAAAGGCCGGGATATTGGCGTAATCAAAGGCCAGATCGCCGTAGTCCACGATGGCCATCTCTTCCAAAGGGCTGAACCCATCCCAATACATCGGCGGATCAAACGCCTGCAGGCAGGAGGCCTCACGCACAGCGCGGGGACCAAACCGCGTGCCGGTTCGATTGGTCACAGCCTGATCAAAGGGAATGCCAGTGATGGCGATATCCACACCTGTGAGGTCTTTGCTGTAACGGCGGCGCAGAAAGGACGTCGCCCCGCCGAATGTGTTCTCAAAAGACAAGCCTTTGAGGTCATCGCGCGTAAACGCTTGATCCACCTGCTCCTTTGCATCTTCCAGCCCCATGAAAATCCCCCTTGTTCAGTCTTTGGCGCCCACCGGCTGGGCCGTTTCCACCAGCCGCGCGAAATAGGACGCGCCAATTGGTGCCACCGCATCGTTAAAGTCAAACGCAGGATGGTGCAGCATGGGTCCCTCGCCCTGTCCCAAAAGCAAATACGCACCCGGGCGCGCATTGAGCATAAAGGCAAAATCCTCTGCCCCCATTTCGCGGGATCGGTCCGTGCTCACTTGTTCCGATCCAGAGATTTCACTGGCCACCCGTGCCGCGAATTCCGTTTCTGCAGGGTGATTAACCATCGCGGGATACCCGTCTTCGATGCGCAGCTCAGCCGATACGCCATAAGACGAGGCCTGCCCTGCTGTAACCTCGGTCAACCGGGTGTGGGCCATGCGTCGGACATCTTCATTAAAGCTACGGATCGTGCCGTTCACATAGGCCGTTTCGGGCACGATGTTTTCTGCACTGCCCGTATGGATTTGCGTGACGGACACGACCAGATCCTCAAGCGCGTAATGATTCCTGCTCACAATCGTCTGAATGGCCTGAACCATTCCCGCCGCCGCGACCACGGGATCACGGGTTTCATGCGGGAAAGCCCCGTGTCCGCCCTGACCGGTGATATCAATATGAAACGTGTCCACCGCTGCCATGAACGGCCCCGGACAGGTGGAAAAACTGCCCTCGTCCTCGCCGGGCATGGTGTGCAGGGCATAGACCTGATCAATGTCGTAACGCTCCATGATGCCGCTTTCTACCATCAGGCGCGCGCCGCCCGGATTGGCCTCTTCACAGGGCTGAAAGATGAGCGCCACACGGCCTTTGAAATTGCGTGTTTCCGCCAGATACCGCGCCGCGCCTAAAAGCATCGTGGTATGCCCATCATGGCCACAGGCATGCATCGCGCCGGGCCGGGTTGAGCTATGATCAACGCCGCTGGTTTCCTCCAAGGGCAGCGCATCCATATCCGCGCGCAAGCCAATTGTGGGGCCGTCCCCCTGCCCTTCGATCACGGCCACAACGCCGGTCTTGGCGATCCCTGTCTCGATCTGCGTGATGCCAAATTCACGCAACCGCTCGACCACAAAAGCGGCCGTATCATGACATTCCAACCCCAGCTCAGGATTGGTATGAAGATGCCTCCGCCAGGCGGTCATGTCCTCGGCAAAGCCGGCGATGCGATTGATGATGGCCAAGCGTCTGGACTCCTGAAGGCTTCAACGTCAGGGTCCACTCAACGCCAGAAAGGAGGCCAGTGCAATGGCTGATGATCTGATCCATGACCCCAAAGGCGGGATGCCGCGCCTGCGCGAGATCATGCGCCGTTTGCGCGATCCTGACACGGGCTGTCCCTGGGATATTGAACAGGATTTTGGCACCATTGCCCCCTATACGATTGAAGAGGCTTATGAGGTGGCAGATGCCATTGAGCGCGGAGCGTTTGATGAGCTGCGAGATGAGTTGGGGGATTTGCTGTTGCAGGCGGTCTTTCATGCGCAGATCGCCGAGGATCGCGATCTGTTTGATTTCGACGATGTGGCCAATGGTATTTCCGACAAGATGGTCGCACGCCACCCGCATGTATTTGGTGATGAGAGCCGGGAAAAATCCGCCGAACAGCAAACCCGCGACTGGGAGGCGGTGAAAGCCGCTGAGCGCGCCGCCAAGGCGCAGGCAGGGGTTCTCGACGGCGTGGCCGTTGGGCTTCCTGCGCTGTTGCGGGCGGTCAAGCTTCAGAAACGCGCGGCACGGGTCGGGTTTGACTGGCCTGATGCAGGACATGTGATCGACAAGATATCCGAGGAGGCAGAAGAATTGCGTGAGGCTGCTGATGATCTGGGCCCTGACAAGGTCGAGGAGGAATTCGGAGACCTCTTGTTCGTCATGGCCAATCTGGCGCGACATATGAAGGTCGACCCCGAACAAGCCCTACGCCGCGCCAATGCCAAGTTCACCCGCCGGTTTGAGCGAGATCGAAGCGCTTTTGGTCGCACGCGGCAAACGGCCAGAAGACTCTGATTTGGAAGAGATGGACGCGCTTTGGGATCAGGCCAAAGCAGAAGAGCGCGCGTAGGATTCTTGAAATCCCATGCGTTCGCAAAAAGCAGTCTCATGCCTCAACTTCTGCACCCACGGTTTCCCGCGCTCCCGCCTCAACAATCAACCGGTATAGATGCCATGTGGCATGCCCAAGCAGAGGCAACACCACAAAAAGCCCCAGAAATGCAGGCAGCATAGCAAGAAATGTCAGAACGGCGATCACAACACCCCAGACAATCATCGGCACCGGGTTTTGCAGCACCACCTGCACGCTGGTGATCATCGCGGTGACAAAATCCACCTCGCGATCGAGCAACAGCGGCAAGGCGATAACCGTGATGCTATAGAGCAAGAGCGCAAAACCGGCCCCTATGACCGTGCCAAACCCCAACATCATCAGCCCGTCTTGTGAGACATAGATTTCATAGGACGAAGACACGTTGGTCATTGTGGAAAAGCCCAGAAAAAGCGCGAAGATCATGTGGCCCACGAAAAACCAGAAAAGAAACATGACGATGATCACGGCGCAGATGGACGGCAATTGCCGGTTGCGCTGATCAAAGATCACACCAAATATTTCTCTTGGTGTCAGGGACATGCGCTGTTCCAGCCGATGGCTGACTTCATAAAGCCCAACGGCTGCGAATGGCCCTACAAGAGGAAAGCCCACAGCGGCAAAGACAAGCCAGTAGCTATGCCCTGTCACCCATGTCACCCACGCCATGATCCAGCCAATCACCACGTAGACACCGGCAAAAATCACCGCATAGCCCGGTGCCTGTCGGATATCCTGCCAGGC